>JAICGP010000028.1 GCA_025923055.1 Thermoleophilia bacterium | reverse complement strand
TCGGGCGTCGTTCTCGCGCCCGCGTTCCAGAGGAGGAGAGGTTGTACAAACTCGGCGATAAGGTCGTCTACCCCCACCACGGCGCCGGTACGGTCGTGAAGAAGGAGACGCGGACGATTCTGGGTCAGGAGCGCGAGTACCTGACGATCAAGATTCTCCACAACGACATGACCGTGAACGTCCCGACCGAGAACGCCGACCGCGTGGGCCTCCGCAAGGTGATCGACGAGGAGATGGTGGAGCGCGTGGTCAAGGTGCTCCACGGGAACGGCACGAAGATGCCGAAGAACTGGAACCGGCGCTTCAAGTACAACCGCGACAAGATGAAGACGGGGGACATCTTCGAGCTCGCGGAGGTCGTGCGGAACCTCTCCTTGCGCGACCAGGAGAAGGGCCTCTCCACCGGCGAGAAGCAGATGTTCGTGAAGGCGAAGAAGATCCTCGCTTCCGAGCTCATGTACGCGAAGGCGATGGACGAGGACGAGGCTGCCGTCTGGCTGGACGGCGAGCTGGACTCGGTCGGCGCCAAGGTCGCGAGCTAGCCGGTCGGAGTGCGACCCGCGCGCCGCGCGGGCAGGCATCCTTTCCGCGTGCGCGCGCGTGGGGTCCTCATCGCCTGCCTGCTCGTCGTGCTCGCCGCCGGCTGCAGCGGCGAGGATGACGGCGGCGAGGCGCAGGCGACGGGGCGGACGCTCGACCGCTCGTCCTTCCAGGAGGCGGTCGCGGCCGAGCTCCGGGGCGAGGGCTACGAGGTCGAGCCCGTCTCCCGGTCTGCGGCCCGCGTCAGCGAGGGTCCCAACTGGATCGAGATCGACCTCGCCGCCCCGTTCGCCGAGTACGAGACGGCTCCCGAGCGCGAAGCCGCCGTCGTCCAGGAGGTGGTCGACGAGACGCGGCAGACGCTTTCCGAAGGAATCTCGGGCGCGCCGTTCACCGCGGTCGAGGACGAGGTGATGCCGCTCCTGAAGGCGCCCTTCGAGCTGCGCGCGTACGGCTTCGAGCCGGTGCGGACGACGGCGCCGGGCGACCTGGCGGTCGTCTACGCCGTCGACGCCGGCGACGCCTTCACGCTCGTCCGGCCCGAGGACGTGGAGCGCTGGGGCACGACGCTCGAGTCGATGCACCGGCTGGCGCTCGACAACCTGCTCCGGCGGACGAACGACGACGAGCCGCTTCTCTGCGAGCCGTCGGGCGGCCGGGAGCTGTGCGGCTGGGCCTCCGGGGACGGCTACGACGCGACGCGCATGGTCGTCCCCGAGCTCCGGGACCAGATCGTCGAGGAGATCGGCGGGCCGGCCGCCTACGCGGTGCCGATGGAGAACGTCTTCATCGCGCTGCCGATCGCCGTGCTGGAGGAGGGCCGCACCGAGAAAGCGTTCCGGCTCAAGGTCGAGCAGGACTTCCAGACCGCGGACGACCCGTTGAGCCGGGACGTCTTCGTGGAGCGCGGCGGCGAGCTGACGCCCCTCCGGTGAGCCCGTCGGGGACAGGCGTGTGGGCGGTGGTCGTCGCGGCAGGCCGCGGCGAGCGCTTCCGCGGCGACCGGCCCAAGGCGTTCGCCAACCTCGCCGGCCGCCCGCTGCTCGCGGAGAGCCTCGAGCGCCTGGACGCCTCGCCCTGGATCGAGGCGCTCGTCGTCGTCGCTCCGGTGGAGTGGGAGGAGCCGGCGATCCTCTTGGCCGAGGAGCTGGGGGCCGGCTCGGTGCGCGCCGTCGTGCCCGGCGGCGCGACGCGGGCGGACTCCGTCCGCACGGGGCTCGCCGAGGTGCCTGACGAGGCGGCCGTCGTCCTGGTCCACGACGCGGCCAGGCCGCTCGTCCCCGAGGAGGTGGTCGAGCGGGTCGTCACCGGCCTCGCCGACGGCTGGGACGGAGCCGTGCCCGCCGTGCCGCTCGCCGACACGGTGAAGCGGGCGGAGGGGGAGACGGTGACGGCGACCGTCGAGCGCGAGGGGCTCTACGGCGCGCAGACGCCGCAGGCGTTCGCCGCCGACGTCCTCCGCCGCGCGCTTGCGGGCGGCGACGACGCGACCGACTGCGCCGGGCTCGTGGAGGCCGCAGGCGGGCGCGTGCGGCTCGTCGAAGGCGACCGCCGCCTCCTCAAGGTGACGACGCCGGCCGACCTGGCCCTCGTCGAGGCGCTGCTTCGCGCTGCCGGATGATCGTCGACTACCACATGCACCTGCGCGGCCCCGCGGACGGCCGCGAAGGACCGATCGACCACACGGTCGGCGCCGTAGAGCGCTTCGCCGAGGCGGCCGCGGCCCGCGGCGTCGACGAGATCGGCTTCACGGAGCACATGTACTACTTCCGCCAGCTCGGTGACCTCGTCGAGCACCCCTACCAGGCGGCGCGGGTCGGCCACGATCTCGACGCCTACTGCGACGCCGTCGTCGACGGCAAGCGGCGCGGGCTGCCCGTCAAGCTGGGTCTCGAGCTCGAGTGGCTCCCCGGCCGCGAGGCGGAGCTCGCGGAGGTGCTCGCGGCGTATCCGTGGGACTACCTGCTCGGCTCGGTGCACGTCGTCGCGGGCGAGGCCGTGGACCTGGCGCCGGGCGTCTGGGATCGTCTCTCCGTCGAGGAGGTCTGGAGCCGCTACTTCGCCGCCGTCGGCGAGCTCGCCGCGAGCGGGCTCGCGGACGTCCTTGCCCACCTCGACCTCGTGAAGATCTTCGGGCGCCGCCCGGCTCCGGACACGGTCGCCGCTCTCCACGAGGAAACGGCGGCCGCCGTCAGCCGCGCGGGCGTCGCCGTCGAGGTCTCGACGGCCGGCCTGCGGAAGCCCGTCGGCGAGCTCTACCCGGCCTCCGACCTCCTCGTGCGCTGCCGGGAGGGAGGGGCAGGCGCCACGCTCGCCTCGGACGCCCACGCCGCCCACGACGTGGGCCGCGACTTTCCCGCCGGCCTCGACCTGCTTCGCGCAGCCGGGTACGAGACGATCACCGTCTTCGACGGCCGCCGGGCCCGTCAGGAGCCGCTCGGCTGACTCGCGGCGCGCACCGGCCGGCGTTCGCATAGGTTTGCGCCGGTGGACGAGCTTCGCGTGGGGATCGGCGTCGACGCGCACGCGTTCTCGGACTCGGCGGCCCTCGTGCTCGGCGGAGTCGAGTTTCCGGGCGAGCCGGGGCTTGCCGGACACTCGGATGGGGACGTGATCGCGCATGCGCTCGTCGACGCGGTGCTCGGCGCCGCCCGCCTGGGTGACATCGGCAGTCTCTTCCCGTCGGGCGAGCCGCGCTGGGAGGGAGCCTCGTCGCTCGCGCTCCTGGAACGCGCCTTCGCGACCGTGCGCGAGGCGGGCTTCGAGCTCGTGAACGCGGACTGCGTCCTCGTCGGCGAGCGCCCGCGGATCGCGGGCGCCCGCGGCGAGATGGAGGAGCGCCTCGCCGGCGCCCTCGGCGTCGAGCCGGCGCGCGTCGCCGTGCGGGCGACGACGACGGACGGGCTCGGCTTCACCGGCCGCGGCGAGGGCCTCGCGGCACAGGCGGTCGCCCTCCTCCGTCGTGCCTGAGCCGGCCTGCGCAGCGCCCCGCGTCTACTAGGAGAGTTTGGCGAAATGCAGCCTTTCCTCCCAGCCGGCTGACGGGGGAGAGGCCGCCTGGGGCGGCGTCTCCCCTCGACCGGCCGGGCGACGATCACCTAGTTGATGTCGCTGAGCGCCTCTTCGAGCGCACCGCGGGTCTCCGGGCCGACGATCCCGTCGACGGAGATGCCCTGCGCGCCCTGGAAGTCGCGCGTCGCAGCCTCGGTCTTCGAGCCGAAGCTGCCGTCGGTGGCGAGTCGACCCATCTCGGTGCGCTCGATCTGGAGCCAGTCGTTGAGCCGATCCTGCCACCGCTCGACGGCCGGGCCACGATCGCCCCGCGAGAGGAGCGGCCGCTCGGCGCCCCGCTCCCCGGCCTTGACGAGCGACGGGGCGCTCCGCAGCGCCGCACGCGTCTCAGGCCCGACGAGGCCGTCGACCGTGATGCCCTGCGCACGCTGGAAGTCGCGCGTCGCCGCCTCGGTCCGTTCGCCGAAGACGCCGTCCACGGCCAGGCGGCCCTGCTCAGGGCGGTTGACCTGGAGCCACTCGTTCAGCCGCTCCTGCCACTCGGCGACGTCCTGGCCGCGGTTACCGTGAAGGAGCAGCGGCCCGCCGGCTGCCGGGTCGGGCTCCTCGGCGGCCAGCGCCGGAGCGCTGAGGAACGCCGAGCGCGTCACCGGGCCGACGATCCCGTCGACCGGGATCTCCTGGGCGCGCTGGAAGTCGCGCGTCGCAGCCTCGGTCTTCGAGCCGAAGATGCCGTCGACGCTCAGACGACCCTGCTCCGTCCGCTCGATCTGGAGCCAGTCGTTCAGGCGGTCCTGCCACGTCGCAACCGCGGATCCACGATCGCCCCGCTCGAGGGTCGGAAGCCCCTCGATCTCCGAGACCGTCAGCTCGTCCGTCTGAGCTGCGGCCTTCGGCGCTCCGTAGCCGGCACAGACCGTGCCGAGGACGAACGCCGCGACGCCAGCGATGAGCTTGCTCCGCATGGTGTTCCTCCTTTCCGGGTTGCCTCACTCGAGGGGCCTACCCACGGGGCTCGGCCGGGAACGCCCAGGGACGAGGGGGACGTCAAGATCGCCTTAAGATGTGCTCACAGACCCCGCAGGCGGTGTATCCGTGCGGATCGCCCGGCGAATGCCGGAGGCCTGCCGCTCAGGAGCGCGGGAGCGTGAAGGAGACGCGGGCGCCGCCGCCCGGGCGCGCCTCCGCCCAGATGCGCCCGCCGTGCGCCTCCACGAGGCCGCGCGCGATCGCCAGGCCGAGGCCGGCGCCGCCCCGCTCCCGCGTGCGCGCCCGGTCGCCGCGCCAGAAGCGGTCGAACATCCGCCGCACCGCCTCCGAGGAGAGGCCCTCGCCCGAGTCCTCGACCGTCACCTGCACCTCACCGGCGAGCGGCTCGACGAGGACGGCCACCGATCCGTCGGAGGGCGTATGGCGGAGCGCGTTCGCGAGCAGGTTGTAGAGCACGCGCTCCACCTTCTCGGGCTCCGCCCGCACGCGCTGCTCCACGCCGTTCAGCTCGGCCCGGAGCGTCACGTGGCGGGCCGCCGCCTCCGCCTCGAGGCCGCGCAGGCACGAGTCGACGAGCGGGCCGAGGGCGAGGTCCCTGAGCTCGAGCGTGAGCACGCCGGCGTCGATGCGGGCCAGCTCGAAGAGGTCGTCGACGAGCAGGCCCAGCGTGCGCACCTGCTCGCGCATGGCAGGCAGGTAGCGCTCCGGCTCGGCGAGGCCGTCCTCGAGCGCCTCCAGCATCGCCTGCATGGAGGCGAGCGGCGTCCGAAGATCGTGACTCGCCCAGGCGACGAGCTGGCGGCGCGCGTCGAAGAGGCCTTCGACGTTCTCGGCCATCGCGTTAAAGGACGCCGCCAGCTCGGCCAGCTCGGCGGGACCGGCTTCAGGCGCCCGCGCTGCGAGATCGCCGCGCGCGAGCGCGGAGGAGGCCGCGCGCACGCGCTCGATCGAGCGCAGGATCGAGCCGCCGAGCAGGAACGCGGCGGCGAGCGCGGCGGTGGCGGAGGCCGTCGCGACGGCCAGGATCGTCAGGTCGTGCTCGGAGTCGAACATGGCCACCCCGGACACGAGCACGGCGCCGAGCGGGAGGACGACGGCGACGAGGCCGAGCGCGGCGAGCTGCAGCCGGAGCGTCGGTAGGCGGCGGAGGAGGAGCGCCGCGACCAATCCGACGCCGAGCGTCGCGACCGCCACGACCAGGGCGAACCCGATCACGGCACGAGCCTGTAGCCGACGCCCCAGACCGTCTCGAGGAAGCGCGGCCGGGAGGGGTCGTCCTCGATCTTCTCGCGCAGCCGGCGCACGTGGACGGTGACGGTGCCGGTGTCGAGCGCCGCCTCGTAGCCCCAGACCCGGTCCATGAGCTGGTCGCGTGAGAAGACCTGGCGCGGATGGTTGGCGAGGAACCAGAGCAGGTCGAACTCCTTGGCGGTGAGCCTGAGCTGCTCGCCGCCCTTCATGACCTCGCGCGTGCGCCCGTCGATCTCGAGACGGTCGAACGAGAGCCGCTCCGCCCGGGCGAGCGCCGGCTCCGTCCGGCGCAGCACGGTCCGGACGCGGGCCGCGAGCTCCCGCGGCGAGAAGGGCTTCGTCACGTAGTCGTCCGCGCCGAGCTCCAGCCCGACGATGCGGTCGGCCTCCTCGCCCCGTGCCGTCAGCATGATCACGGGCACCTCCGAACGTGCGCGGATCCAGCGGCAGAGCTCGAGGCCGTCGGCGCCCGGAAGCATGACGTCGAGGACGACCAGCGTCGGCTCGTCCCGCTCGAGCAGCTCGCGCGCCGTGTCGCCGTCGCCGGCCTCGAGCGTGCGGAACCCCTCGCGGCGCAGGTAGCTGACGACGACCTCGCGGACGATCGGCTCGTCGTCGACGACCAGCACGGTGGTCACGTGTCTAATTGAACCTGGCCCGGGGGGGAGCGGGGCGGCTTCGGGCAGGGACCGCCCCGCTCCAGCGTGGATGGCTAGGCCCGGATGAGCGGGCAAACGAAGCGCGTCCCGGTGTCGACCAGCGAGCTCGCAGAGGCCACGACGGCGTCCGCGTTCGTCAACTGAGTCGTGATGCCGAACGCCTCGACGACCTTCCAGCGGCCGCCGTTGTAGCCCGGGGTGCCGGGCGCGGCCTCCGAGACCGACGCGCAGGTCGCGCAGTCGGGGAAGACGTAGATCGTGTCGGTCGGCCCGCGGTTCGGGAGGGACGTCGGGGTGGCAACCGTCCTGAACGCCTCATCGAAGGCGTAGATCGTGCTCCCCGGCGGTCCCAGCGACTTGCCGTCGGCCAGCGCCGGGCCCGCGAGGGCGGCGACGGCGAGCGCCGCTGCCAGGCTGACGAGCGTGATTCGCTTCATCGGCGCCTCCTGTCTCGGGTTTCGCTCCGAGGCTAGGGCGCCGAGCTTGCAGGGTTCTTACGCGGTCATTAACGCGGCCTTAATCCGGCAGCCGGACGGCGCCGTCCTCCACGGCGACGAGGCCGTCGCGGGCCAGGGCGGCCACGGCGTCGGCGTCCAGCTCGTCCCTCCGGCGCGGGCGCGAGGCGACTGCGCTCAGCACCCGGGCACGCCGCTGGCGGAAGGAGCCCTCGAAGCGGCTCTGCCGGCGCAACGGCTCGTAGCGCCGGCCACGCGAGGGGCACGCGTCTGAGAGGGGGCAGGCGCCGCAGCGTGGCACGCGCGCGAGGCAGACCGTCGCGCCGAGGTCCATGAGCGCCTGCGCGCACTCGTGTCGGAAGCGGTGTCCCGTCCGCTCCTGCACCCGGCGGACGTTGGTGTCCACGGGGAGCACCGCCTGTCCGAGGGCGAACGCCCTTACCGCGTCGGCCGTGTAGCGACCGACGCCGGGAAGCTCCGTGAGGTCGTCGGGCCACCCGTCCGCGGCGATGCGCCGCGCGGCCCGGTGGAGGCTGACTGCGCGGCGGTTGTAGCCGAGCCCCTGCCAGTCGCGAATCACGGCGGCGAGCGGGGCTGCGGCCAGCGCCTCGGCGGTCGGCCAGCGCTCGAGCCACCGGACCCAGCTCGGTACGACGCGCTCCACCTGCGTCTGCTGGAGCATTACCTCGGAGACGAGGATCGCGTATGGATCGCGCGTCCGCCGCCAGGGGAGGTCCCGGCCGTGCTCGCGGAACCAGGCGAGGAGGGCGGCGTCCATCGCCGTCACGCTACTCGCTCGAAGGGCCGTCACCTATCCGGGCGCGGCTTCGAGCTCGACGCGGAGGAGCTCCTCCACGTCGTCCAGGTCGTCTTCGACGTCGTCGACGACACCGAGCTCGGCGAGGAAGGGGCCGAGGTGCTCGCCCGCGATCTTTCCGGCCGGCTGCCAGAGCGGCTCTGCCGTGGCGGTCGAGGTCTCGCCGCTGCCGCCGACCAGCTCGACTCGCAGGAACGTCGGCCGTCCGCCCGTGACGAGCAGTGCGCGCAGGACGGGCCGGAACGGAGCCGGGTCGCGCCCGTCGAGGCGCGCGACGATCGTCTCGGCCACCGCGTCCGCCTGCTGGGCTGCGAGGCCGCCCTGCTTGATCGGAAAGGAGGTCAGGTCGCCCGCCGCGTAGACGTCCCGCAGGCCGGGCACCCTGCCGTGGGGATCGGTCGGGACGAAGCCGCGCCGGTCGCGGGGCACGCCCTCGATCTCGGGGGCGGCGAGGCGGGGGAGCGCGAGGACGCGATCGGCGGCGATGACGGCGTTGCGGGGGCCGAGCTCGAGCCCCTCTTGCGTTACCTCCCCGGGGTAGGCGCTCGTCACGACGCGAACTCGACGCTCCCGGAGGAGCGCCGCCACGGCGGTCGCCGCGGGTGCGCCGAAGAGAGCGAGCGGCGCGGGCTCCGCCGTCGCGAGCGTGAGCTCGGCCGGGATGCTCCTCCGCTCCAGCTCGGTGGCGAAGAGGAGCGCGAGCTCGTAGAGCGGGAGCGGCCAGACGGCGCCCGAGGGGACCGCGAAGGCGACCCGCCGCACCTCTCCTCGCTCGACCTCTGCGAGAAGGGCGCGGATCCGGTCCACGTCCGCGGGCCCGCGGAAGGTGAGTGCGCCGGGAACGGCCTCGTGCGGGAGCGCCCCGTAGGCGAGGACGATCGCGTCGTAGGACAGCTCGGCACCGCCGGCCAGCCTGGCGACGTGCGGGCCGGCGTCGACCGCGACGAGCTCGCCCTTGGTCAGTCCGGCGCCCGCGGCACGAGCCAGGTCGGTCAGCTCGCGGCGCGGGACGCGTCGCGAGCCGAACGGCTCGAGGACCGAGAGCGGACGGTAGAAGAAGTGGGGCTCCGCGCTCACGAGCTCGACGTCGACCCGATCACCGGCGAGCGCACGGAGCGCGAGCGCCGCCTCGAGCCCCGCCACGCCGGCTCCTGCGATGAGGACTCGCAGCGCGCCCCGGCTGGGAGCCACCGTACGCGTCATGGCTCCGAGTATCGAGCTTCGGCGCGTCGTGTCGCATCCGGGACTTCCACGAGTCCGCGTCGGTGGGCTTGCGGATTCGCGCGGAGCCTGTGATCCGCCGAGGCGAGCTAGGGTGGGCGCGTGATCGCGGAGCTCGAGCGGGCCGAGATCGACGAGCTCCTGCGCGCCCAGGTGGTCGGCCGCATCGGCTGCCACGCCGACGGGGTCACCTTCGTCGTGCCGGTCATCTACGCGTACGACGGGGAGGCCTTCTACGCCTACTCGCTGGAGGGCCGGAAGATCCACATGATGCGGTCCAACCCGAGGGTCTGCTTCGAGGTGGACGAGTACGACGGCCGGGGAAGCTGGCGGAGCGTCATCGCCCAGGGCACCTACGAGGAGCTGGAGGGCGCCGACTCCGAGCGCGCGCTCGCGCTCCTGACCGAGCGCTTCGCGCCGCGCGGCGGCGAGCGGCGTCCGCGGGGCGAGGGCCGCCCCGTCGCCTTCCGCATCCGGATCGACGAGGTCACCGGGCGCGCCGTCCGGCGCTGAGCCCGGGGAGGGACTGGCGGAATGTTGTCCGGCGGCAGCTCATATTTCGCCAGACACTCCTAGTTCCAGCGCAGACCGCGGAGCTGCGAGAGGTCGAGGTTGCCGCCGGAGAGGACGCAGGCGACCTTCGTGCCGGCCGGCGCCTCGACGCGCCCTTCGCGGAGCGCGGCCACGGTGGCGGCCGCGGCGCCCTCGACGACGAGCTTCGTGCGGGCCATCGTCCAGGCGACGTTGGCGAAGATCGCGTCGTCGGGAACCGTGACGATCTCGTCGACGAAGCGCCGCACGAGGTCGAAGGTGCGCTCGCCGACGCGCTTGACGCGCAGCCCGTCCACGATCGTGTCGCACCGCTCGAGCGTGACGAGCGCGCCCGCGTCGACGCTCGCCTTCATCGCGGGCCCGTCCGCCGACTCGACGCCGACGACCCGCACCGCCGGGCGCGCCTGCTTCACGTACGTGGCGATCCCGGAGATGAGCCCTCCGCCGCCGATCGGCACGACTACCACTTGCACGTCGGGCCAGTCCTCCAGGATCTCGACGCCGGCCGTGCCCTGGCCCGCGATCAGGTCGAGGTCGTCGAAGGGATGGACGTAGACGAGGCCCTCGGACTCGACGAGCTCACGCGCCCGCTCGTCGGCCTCGTCCCAGATCGACCCGTGCAGGACGACCTCGGCGCCGTAGCCGCGCGTCGCCTCGACCTTCGCCGGCGTGGCGTTCTCGGCCATGCAGACGACGGCGCGGACGCCCAGCCTCGCCGCGGCGAGGGCCACGCCCTGGGCGTGATTGCCCGCCGACGAGCAGACGACGCCGCGGTCGCGCTCCTCCCGGCTGAGGCGGGCGAGCTTCACGAGCGGCCCGCGGATCTTGTAAGAGCCGGTTCGCTGCAGGCACTCGGCCTTCAAGCGCACGTCGAAACCGCTCGCCTCGCCGAGCGCCCGTGAGCCGAAGAGCGGCGTCCGGTGGACATGCGGCGCGACGAGCGGTACGGCCGCCCCCGAGTCCGGCATGGTCGTCGTCGCGCCCATCCCGGCCGGAGCCTACTCGCAGGAGAGCGCCGCCGGCGGCCGGCGGCGCTCTCCTTCCTGGCTAGCGGGGGGTCGTCGCCGAGGCGACGTTCGTGGAGGCCGAGCAACCGGCCGAGTTGCACGCCCGCACCCGGTAGCTGTACGTCGTCCCGGCCCGCAGGCCGAAGCGCGTCAGCGAGGTCGTGTTCGGGTTGACCGTGGCCACCCGCCGGAACGACTTGCCGTTCCGCGACTCCTCTACCTGGAAGCCGTCCTCGTTGGAGGACCGGTCGGTCCAGGCGAGCCTGATGCTCGAGCTGGACGTCGCCACCGCCGTGAGCGCCGACGGAGCGGCGGGCGCCGCGAGCTGGGTGGTCGAGCTCGCGACGTTCGAGAACCCGGAGACACCGCCCGAGTTGAAGGCGCGCACCGTGAAGAAGTACGTCACCCCCGGCTCGAGACCGAAGATCATCGCCGAGTTCTTGAACGCGGTGGTGACCTGGGCGAACTGGACCCCGTCCCTCGACTGGAAGACCTGGTACGCGTCCGCCCGGTCGCTCGCCGTCCAGGCAAGGTCGATTCGTGAGAAGCCGCCCCCGACGGCCGTCAGATTCGTCGGCGCAGGCGGCGGCGTGGCGAGCGTCTTCGCGACCGCCCGGTTCGTCGCGGTGGACGTTCCCGCCGCGTTGACGGCCCGCACGACGTACGTGTACTCCGTGCTCTCGGCGAGACCCGTGTCGGCGAACGACGTCACGTTCGCTCCGACGGTGAACACCGCCGTGGAGCCTCCTCCCGTCCGCGTCACCTGGAAGCCTGACTCGTTGCTGCTTCGGTCGACCCACGACAGCTCGATACGGGTCTGGGACCCTGGCACCGCCGCGAGGTTGAGCGGACTGACGGGCGTCGGCGGCGTCTGGACGCCGTCCAGGATCCGGCCGCGGAGCCTGAGGTCCCCGGCCCGCCGGTCGAACCACGCCACGGCGAGACGGCTGCCTCCGCTCTCGACCGCGATGTCCGGGACCAGCCTCGTCTCCGAGACGACGTCGTCGTTCACGCGCTGTGCTGCACTCCACGTGACTCCGTCGTCGCCGGAGAACTGGAGCAGGACGTCCTGCGTGGTCGCCCGTCGCTCCTGGTCGCGGTAGACCACGAGCGCCCGCCCGCCCGCGTCGTAGGCGACCTTCGGCAGCGCCTCGCTACCGTACTCGCCGATGTTGGCCACCGCCGACGGCGCGCCGAAGCCGCCGGCGCCCAGACCGTCCGAGTCGACCTGCGCCTGCAGGGTCGGGAAGCCGTTCGTAGGCCTCGCTTCGTAGACGACGAGCGCCGCGCCGTCCGGCCCGAGCGCGATGTCCGGGAGCCGCGCGAACCCGGAATCCGCCGCCTTCTGGATCGTGAAGGCGCCGACCTGGCCGAGGCCGCTCACGCGGGCCGCCGCGGTCGCCACCCTCGCGACACCGTCGTAGCGCGTGAACGCGACCCAGACGGCGCCCGGGCCGACGGCCAGCTTGGGCGCGGCGTCGAGCTCGGTGCTGGCGGGCAGCGGCAGCTCGGAGAACGTCACGCCGCCGTCCACGCTGAGGTACACCCGGAGCGTCGGCCGGTCGAACACGGCCTGGTCGATGACCGCGACGAACGCGTTCCCGAACGAGTCGAATGCGACCTGCGGCCCGCCGCCGTTGATGCCGCCGGGCAGGTCGGTCGCCCCCTGCCACGTCGTCCCTCCGTCGAAGCTCCAGGCTCGGAAGGTCGCGCTGCTGCAGCAGATCGCGGACTGCCCGTCGCTCACGGCGACGAGGTTCTGCAGGTTGGTGGGATTGACCGCGAGTGATGCACCGGCCTGATCTCCCGGCGCCCGACTTGCGTTCACGGTCCCACCAACCGTGACCGACTCGTCCGCTGCGACCGAGACCCGCGCGAACGCCAGCTCGGACGACGCCGGGTCGGGGTTACCGCTGAGCCCGGCGGAGTCGTCGCCCCAGGCGGCCCGGAGGATCCCGGAGCGGAAGTCGAGTCCCAGCGACTGCCCGAGACCGCGCGTCGTGCCTCCCGGCGAGATCGCGAAGTCCGGCACCGCCGCGGCCTGGGCCGGGGCGACGACGAGGGCGGCGGCTCCAACGAGGAGCGCACGCCGCAGGACGGCTCGAAAGCGCGGCATTCCCATTCCCCCTTCGATCGATTGTGCCGTTAGGTACCTACGGCGCAGGCCGCGGCTCGGATCGACCGCGCGCTCGGTACAGTCCCGGCCAGGTGGCGATCGACTACTTCCTGCAGCTCGACGGCATCCCGGGCGCGAGCACGGATTCCGAGCACAAGGGCGAGATCGAGGTGCTGGCGTTCAGCTGGGGCGTGAGCCAGACGGGGTCGTCGGCGCCGGGGGGAGGAGGCGGCGCGGGCAAGGCGCTCTTCGAGGATCTCCTCGTCGTCGCCCGGACGAGCAAGGCGTCCCCGAAGCTCTGGGAGGCCTGCGCGAGCGGCCGGCACGTGAAGACGGCCGTCCTCGTCTGCCGGAGGGGGACGGGAAAGGGCCGGGTCGAGTTCCTGAAGGTCACCCTCGAGGACGTGACCGTCACGTCGTACGAGATCGACGGCTCCGAGGAGGAGCTGCCGCTCGACCAGATCGCCCTCGCGTTCGGCAAGGTTCGGACGGAGTTCGTCTCCGAGGACTCGAAGGGGACCGCGCAGCCTCCCGTCACGACCGCGTGGGACCTGAAGAAGAACGCCAAGGTCTGACCGTTGGCCGTGCGGGTGCGCTTCGCGCCGAGCCCGACGGGTTCGCTCCACCTCGGCGGCGCGCTGACCGCGGTCGCCAACCGCCGCTTCGCGGACGAGCGCGACGGCGCGCTCGTCCTGCGCATCGACGACACCGACCCGGCCCGCGTCGAGCCCGGCTCCGAGGACGAGATTCTCGACGACCTCGCCTGGCTCGGCGTCTCCTGGGACGAGGGGCCGTTCCGCCAGAGCGAGCGCGCCGAGCGGCACCGCGAGGCGGCTGAGGAGATCGGCGTGCCCGACGACGAGGGAGCGGTCCGCTTCGGGCGCGCGACGCTCGTCCGCCCGGACGGCCGCCCGACGTACCCGCTCGCCTCCGTCGTCGACGACCTCGACCTCGGGATCACGCACGTGATCCGGGGGCAGGACCTCCTTCCGAGCACCCCGCTCCAGGAAGAGATCGCGCGGGCTCTCGGCGCCGAGCCGCCCGAGTACGTCCACCACGGCCTGCTCGTCGGCGACGACGGCCGCAAGCTCTCGAAGCGGGCGCGGGCGGCCTCGGTGCGCGGGCTCCGGGAGCTCGGCCTGCCGCCCGAGGCGGTTCGCGCCTACCTCGAGGAGCTCGGCCTGCCGCGCGGCGACGTCCACTTCGACGAGGGCCGGCTCCGGCGGCTCGCCGTCGAGGCGCTCGGCGCGCTTTCCGACGGCGAGCTGGCGGCCCGCGCAGGCGTCGACGTGAGGCTCGGACCGGCGCTGCGCGGGGCCCGCGACCTCGCCGAGGCGCGGGAGATCGCGGCGCGCCTCGAAACGCCGCCTCAGCCGGCCTCGAGTCACTCGCCCGAGACGCTCGCACGCTTCGCGGAGCTGCGGCAAGCGGCCGGCGAGGAGCTGGCCCCGGACGAGGCGAAGGCTGTCGTCAGGGAGCTGAAGGCGGTCGGCGGCGACCTCCGCGCTCTCCGCCTGGCGCTGACCGGGGCCGAGCGCGGGCCGGAGCTCTGGGCCGTGCTCGTCGCCCTCCCCAGGGACGAGGCGCTGCGGCGCGCGGAAGCGGCGGGCTAGGAGAGCTTGGCGACATACGGCCGGTGCCGCCGGAACGCGCTGCTCGCCCCGAGGACCGCGTCCTCGGTCGCGCCCGTTGCTCATTCGCTACGAGCGCTCCCCTGCGTCCTTCCCTCGGACCGATCACCGCGCCCCGGCGGCGAGGAGCATTCCGCCAATCCCTCCTAGCGCCCGAGCTCGGGCTGCAGCTCACGCAGTGTCGCCAGGAAGGCGTGGACGGCGCCCGTTGCCGCCCCGCGGTCGCGCCGCCGGACGGCGACGATCTGGCGACGCACGGGCTCCGCATCCTCCACTTCGACCTCGCACAGGGTTCCGGCGGCGAGCTCGGCGCTCGCGGCGCTCTGCGGCAGGAGTGCGACCCCCAGGCCCTCCTGCAGCATCTTCTTCGCAGCGTCGATGTTGTCGAGCTCCATGACCGCGTCGGGCTGCACGCCGGCGCCGCGGAAGAGCGCATTCGTCAGCTCCGTGTAGCTCGAGGTGCGGTCGAAGAGGACGAGCCGCTCCCGGGCGATCTCCTCGAGGCGGATGCGTCCCCGCTGCACGAAGTGATGGCCCGGCGCGGTCACGAGGATCAGGCGATCCTCGTAGAGCGGGGTGGTGGCGATGTCCGGGTGGCGGAGCTCGCGGACGAGGCCCACGTCGACCTGCTCTCGCAGGACGAGGTCGAGGACCTCCTCGGAATGGCCGGTCCGGACGCTCACGCTCACACGCGGATGACCCACGGAGAAGCGCTTGAGGATCCCCGGGAGGACGTACGTCGAGACGGCGGGAGCCGCGCCCAGCATGAGGCGCCCTGCGCCGCCGCGCTCGAAGGCGTTCACGATGCGCCGTCCGTCGGCGACGCTCTCGAGCGCCTTCACCGCGTGCGGCAGGAAGGCGTCCCCCGCCTCGGTCAGGCGCATCCCGCGCGGCGTGCGCGTGAAGAGCTTGGCGCCGAGGTCGGACTCCAGGCGCTGGAGGCGCGCAGTCAGCGCCGGTTGAGTCACGTAGAGCCTGTCGGCAGCCCTGCTCACGCTCCGTGTGCGGGCGACCTCCACGAACGCTTCCAGCTGGGCAAGCTCGGCGATAAACGAAGTCTATAGCAAGCATCCAAAGAAGCGATTTTATGAATACCAGAAGCGGGGCATACGATCGGAAGAGCGTTTTTATGCAGACGACGACCGAAAACCGCCAGGTCGGGCGCGCGAAGCGAGCGGCTCCTCGCAAGGAGCCCGCCGCCGTCGTGCGCTCCTCGGCCGAGCTCGCCGAGTGCACGTGCCCGGAGTGGTGCGAGCGCGACCACGATCGCGACTAGAGGGGCCGTGGGGGGGACGGAGGTCGTAGCAGGGCTCGAGCTCGTCGCACCCCGCGAAGACCGCGACGACGAGGTCCTCACTCCTGACGCCCTCGAGTTCGTCGCGGAGCTCCACCGCCGCTTCGACGGCACGCGACGCTCGCTCCTCGCGCGGCGCGTCGAGCGCCGCGGCCGCATCGCCGCCGGCGAGCTGCCGGACTTCCTGCCCGAGACGCGAGAGATCAGGGAGGGCGACTGGCGCATCGCTCCCCTCCCCGCCGACCTCCAGGACCGCCGCGTGGAGATCACCGGTCCCGTCGACCGCAAGATGGTCATCAACGCGCTCAACTCCGGCGCACGCTGTTTCATGGCCGACTTCGAGGACGCGAACTCGCCGACCTGGCGCAACTGCGTCGAGGGTCACGTCAACCTGTCCGACGCGATCGAGCGCACGATCGAACTCGACACGGGCGAGAAGACCTACCGCCTGGGCGAGGATCCCGCCGTCCTGATCGTCCGCCCGCGCGGCTGGCACCTCCCCGAACGGCACCTGCTCGTGGACGGCGAGCCGGCGGCGGGCGCCCTCGTCGACTTCGGCCTCCACCTCTTCCACAACGGCCGCCGCCTGCTCGACAGGGGCAGCGGCCCGTACCTCTACCTGCCCAAGCTCGAGAGCCACCGCGAGGCGCGGCTCTGGAACGACGTCTTCCTCTTCGCGCAGGAGGAGCTCGGCCTGCCGCACGGCTCGATCAAGGCGACGGTGCTCGTGGAGACGATCTTCGCCGCTTTCGAGATGGAGGAGATCCTCTACGAGCTCCGCGACCATGCGGCCGGCCTCAACGCGGGCCGCTGGGACTACATCTTCAGCGTCATCAAGACCTTTCGCGAGCGGCCCGAGTTCGTGCTCCCCGACCGCGCCCAGGTCACCATGACCGTTCCCTTCATGCGCGCCTATACCGAGCTGCTCGTCCGCACCTGCCACCGTCGGGGCGCACACGCGATGGGCGGCATGGCGGCGTTCGTCCCCAGCCGACGCGACCCGGAGGTGAACGAGGTGGCGACCGCGAAGGTGCGGGAGGACAAGCAGCGCGAGGCGGGCGACGGCTTCGACGGCACCTGGGTTGCCCATCCCGACCTCGTGCCCGTCGCGACGGAAGAGTTCGACCGGGTGCTCGGCGACAGGCCCAATCAGGTCCCGCGCCTGCGCGAGGAGGTGGACGTCGACGCGTCCGACCTCCTCGACGTGCGCGTCCCCGAGGGCGAGATCACCGACGAGGGCGTGCGCGGGAACGTGAGCGTCGGCCTCCGCTACCTGGAGTCTTGGCTCCGGGGAACGGGGGCCGTCGCCATCTACGACCTCATGGAGGACGCGGCGACGGCCGAGATAGCGCGGTCGCAGATCTGGCAGTGGCTACGGCACGGGCACATCGAGCGGGACCGTGTCGTCGCGTACGAGGACGAGGAGCTCGCGGAGGCCGGCGCGGGCCGCTGGGCCGACGCGCGGGCCGTCTTCGACGCGGTCGCCCTGTCGGAGGAGCTGCCCGAGTTCCTCACCATTCCCGCTTACGAGCTGATCGACTAGGAGGAGTGCGGCATGGAGCGCTGGGAAGGCATCGAAAGGCCCTATACGGAAGAGGACGTGGAAAGGCTCCGCGGATCGGTGCGCGTGGAGCACACGCTCGCGCGTCTCGGAGCGGAGCGCCTCTGGCAGCTGCTTCGCGAGGAGCCCTATGTGGCTGCCCTCGGCGCGCTCACGGGAGGCCAGGTCGTCCAGATGGTGAAGGCGGGCCTGAAGGCGATCTACCTCTCCGGCTGGCAGGTCGCCGCCGACGCGAACCTCGCCGCGCAGACCTTCCCCGACCAGAGCCTCTACCCCTCGAACAGTGCGCCCGCGCTCGTCCGGCGGCTCAACCAGGCTCTTCTCCGCGCCGACGGGATCGAGCACGCCGAGGGGACGCTGAACGGCCGCCACTGGCTGGCTCCGATCGTCGCAGACGCGGAGGCCGGCTTCGGCGGGCCGCTGCAGGCCTTCGAGCTGATGCGGACGATGGTCGAGGCGGGCGCCGCCGGTGTGCACTTCGAGGATCAGCTCGCGTCCGAGAAGAAGTGCGGCCATCTGGGCGGCAAGGTGCTCGTCCCGACCGGCCAGTTCGTCCGCACGCTCGTCGCCGCGCGCCTCGCGGCGGACGTCTGCGGCGTGCCGACGATTCTCGTCGCACGCACCGACGCGCTGAGCGCGACGCTCCTGACGAGCGACGTGGACGAGCGCGACCACGAGTTCGTCACGGGCGAGCGGACGCCGGAGGGGTACTTCCGCGTCGAGGGCGGGATCGAGTCCGCGATCGCGCGGGCGCTCGCCTACGCGCCGTACGCCGACGTGCTTTGGTGCGAGACGTCGACCCCCGACATCGGCGAGGCGCGCGAGTTCGCCGAGTCGATCCACGAGCGGTTCCCGGGGAAGCTGCTCGCCTACAACTGCTCCCCGTCCTTCAACTGGAAGCGGCACCTCGGCGACGAGGAGATCGCGCGCTTCCAGGAGGAGCTCGCGGCGCTGGGCTACCGCTTCCAGTTCATCACGCTCGCGGGTTTCCACGCCCTCAACGAGTCGATGTTCGACCTCGCGCGCGGTTTCGCCGCCGAAGGCATGCCGGCCTACGTCCGCCTGCAGGAGCGGGAGTTCCAGCTCGAGGAGGCGGGCTACACGGCGACGCGGCACCAGCGCGAGGTGGGCGCGGGCTGGTTCGACCTCGTCGCGCAGGCGGTCTCGGGCGGCGAGAGCTCGACGCTCGCGCTCGAGGGCTCCACCGAGCAGGCGCAGTTCGCCGGCAAGTCGCGGTAGCTAGCGCGCCTCCTCGGAAGCGCTCCCGGCGGCCTGCTGCGCGCTCGCCTCGCCTTCGAGCCACCCGCCCGGTCCCATCGGGTCGAAGGACATCATGTCCGCACCGGACGTGCCGGTGCCAGGCACCGACGTGGCCGGCGGGGACACGGGCGGCCTTGCGCCGTGGCCACGGTTCCTTGGAGACCCAGGGGTTCGTCACTACGCCGTGCCGCCCTCCTCGCTGCAGGGCGGGGCGGGCGGCGTCCGGCGGCGCCGGCGCTCCCGCGCTGCTCGCCGGCCCACCGCAGCCGACCGCCGGGGCGCTGAGTTCCCCAGTCCCGCTATAACCGCACGAGCCATCGTGCTCTACGACTCGCTGACCCGACGCAAGGAGGAGCTTCCGCCACCGCCCGGGCCGATCCGCATGTACGTCTGCGGCCCGACGGTCTACCAGCGGATCCACGTCGGCAACGCGCGTCCGTACGTCGTCTTCCTGTGGCTGAAGCGCTGGCTCGAGACGCAGGGCTACGAGGTGACGCTGGTCGAGAACGTCACGGACGTCAACGACCGGATCTACGAGGCCGCGGACCGCGAGGGGATCGGGAGCGCCGAGCTCGCTGCCCGCGCCGCCCGCTGGTACCTGGAGGACACGGACGCGCTCGGGCTCGGCCGGCCCGACCACGAGCCGCTCGCGTCAGAGACGATCCCGGAGATCGTCGCCCTGATCGAGGAGCTCGTCGAGCGCGGGCTCGCCTACGAGTCGGGCGGCGACGTCTACTTCCGCGTCGCCGCGTATCCGGACTACGGCGAGCTCTCCGGCGCGAAGCTCGAGGACATGGCCATGCAGGAGGAACCGAGCGACCTGAAGGAGGACCAGCGGGACTTCGCGCTCTGGAAGGCCACGAAGCCGAGCGAGGACACGTGGTGGGACTCGCCCTGGGGCAGGGGCCGCCCGGGCTGGCACATCGAGTGTTCCGCGATGGCGGAGAAGCTCCTTGGCCCCGAGTTCGAGATCCACGGCGGCGGCCTCGACCTGCGCTTCCCCCACCACGAGAACGAGCTCGCCCAGTCGCGCGGCGCCGGCCGCGGCTTCGCGCGGCTCTGGGCCCACAACGGGATGCTCGAGCTCGCCGAGGAGAAGATGTCGAAATCGGTCGGCAACATCGTCCCGCTGCGCGACGCGCTCGAGCAGTACGGGGCCGAGGCGATCCTGCTGCTCTTCCTCGGAGCGCACTACCGCAGCCCGGTCGAGTACTCCGACGAGGCGATGCAGGCGGCCGTATCCGAGGCCGAGCGCTTCCGCAACTTCTTCCGCGCCGAGGCCGACGGCGGCGGGCCGTCGGAATGGGGCCGGCTG
>JAICGP010000027.1 GCA_025923055.1 Thermoleophilia bacterium | reverse complement strand
GGCCCCGCCGCCGCGCGGAACGTCGGCTGGCGCGCTGCGACCGCCGAGTGGGTCGCCTTCCTCGACGACGACGTGGTCCTCGCGGACGGGTGGCTCGCGGCCCTGGCCAGGGACCTCGGCGGCCTGCCCGCGGACGTGGCCGGCAGCCAGGGGCGCCTTGTCGTCCCCTTGCCTTCCGACCGCGGCCCGACGGACTGGGAGCGGAACGTCAGGGGTCTGGAGACGGCCGTGTGGGCGACCGCGGACCTGGTCTACCGGCGCGACGTCCTCGCCGCCGTCGGCGGCTTCGACGAGCGCTTCGAGCGGGCCTACCGGGAGGACGCCGATCTCGCGCTTCGCGTCGGCTCGATCGGCGCGCGGATCGTGTGGGGAACGCGGACCGTGCGGCATCCGGTCGCTCCCGAGCGCTTCTGGCGCAGCGTCGCCCTCCAGCGCGGCAACGCGGACGACGTCCTCATGCGCGCGCTCCACGGCCCTCGCTGGCGCGAGCGGGCCCACGTGCCGCGCGGCCGCCGGCGCAGGCACCTGGCCACGACTGCAGCGGCGGTCGTGGCGCTGGCCGCTGCAGGGCGGGGGCGCCGCCGTGTCGCTGTCGTGGGCTCGGCCGCCTGGCTGGCCGGAACTGCCGAGCTCGCCTGGGCCCGCCTGCGGCCCGGGCCTCGCACGCCCGACGAGGTGGCGCGCATGACCGCGACGAGCGTCGTCCTCCCGGCGGCGGCGACCTACCACTGGCTGCGCGGCTGGGCGCGCCTGCCGCGGCTGCTCGCCGACGCCGAGCGGGCCCCGGGGCCGCGGCCGGCGCCGGCGCCGCCCGACGCCGTGCTTCTCGACCGCGACGGCACCCTCGTCGTCGACGTCCCCTACAACGGCGACCCGCGCCGCGTGACCCCGATGCCTGGCGCCCGCGAGGCGCTCGACCGCCTGCGGGCGGCGGGCGTCAAGCTCGCCGTCGTCTCGAACCAGAGCGGCGTGGGCCGCGGCGTCCTGCGCGCCGAGGACGTCGACGCCGTCAACCGCCGCGTCGAGGAGCTCGTCGGCCCCGTGGCCGGCTGGTTCGTCTGCCCGCACGCTCCGGACGAGGGCTGCGACTGCCGTAAGCCCGCAGCCGGCCTCGTGCGGCGCGCCGCGCGAGCGCTCGGGACGACGCCGGACCGCTGTGCCGTCGTGGGCGACATCGGCACGGACGTGGAGGCCGCGCTCGCCGCCGGCGCGCGTCCGGTCCTCGTTCCGAACGTCGCCACCCGCGCGGAGGAGGTCGCTGCTGCCCCCGAGGTCGCACCCGACCTTCTCGCCGCCGTCGACCTCGTGCTGGGGAGGAACGGGTCGTGAGCCGCCACGTCCTCGTCGTCCGCCTCGACAGCGCCGGCGACGTCCTCCTCCAGGGCCCCGCGGTACGCGCCGTGGCGGCGTCCGCCGACCGCGTCACCCTCCTCTGCGGCCCCCGCGGCCGCGAGGCGGGGGAGCTCCTGCCCGGCATCGACGCGATCCTCGTCCACCGCGCGCCGTGGATCGACCCCGATCCGGAGCCGC
The DNA here is from genome assembly GCA_025923055.1 of Thermoleophilia bacterium. Taxonomy (GTDB): domain Bacteria; phylum Actinomycetota; class Thermoleophilia; order Gaiellales; family Gaiellaceae; genus JAIBJN01. Next base: position 18,513 of record JAICGP010000027.1, on the reverse strand, counting down.
TCGACGCCGCCGAGACGCTCCGGCTCGTCGCTCGCCTCTCCGCCCTCGAGGCGGACGAAGCCGTCGTCCTCACGTCCTTCCACCAGAGCCCCTTGCCGACGGCGCTGCTCCTCCGCCTGGCGGGCGTTCCGGTCGTCGGCGCGATCAGCCCCGACTACCCCGGCTCTCTCCTCGACGTCCGCCACCAGGTCGATGACGACGTCCACGAGGTGGAGCGCTCGCTCTCGCTCGCGGCGGCGCTCGGGCACCGCCTGCCGGCCGGGGACGACGGGGCGCTCGCCGTCGTGGGGGTCGCGGAGCCGCGGTTCGAGCTCGAGCGCCCGTACGTCGTCGTGCACCCGGGCACGAGCGTCCCGGCGCGGGCGTGGGCGCCGGAGCGCCAGGCCGCGCTCGTCCGCGCTCTGGTTGAGGGGGGCCGCCGCGTCGTCGTCACCGGCGCGCCCGGCGAGACCGGACTGACCGCGCTGGTGGCTGGAGGCTCCGGGCCGGGGGTCGTGGACGCCGGCGGCCGCACGAGCCTCGCGGAGCTCGCCGGCGTGCTGGCCGGCGCCGAGGCGGTCGTCGTCGGCAACACGGGGCCCGGGCACCTCGCCGCCGCCGTCGGCACGCCGGTCGTCTCGCTCTTCGCGCCCACGGTTCCGGCCGTCCGCTGGCGGCCGTGGGGGGTCTCGTGCATCCTGCTGGGCGACCAGCAGGCGCCCTGCGCGGGAAGCCGGGCGACGACCTGTCCGGTTCCGGGCCATCCATGCCTCGACGGGGTCACGGTGGAGGACGTCCTCGCCGCGGTCGAGGCGCTCGCCGTGCCGCAGAGCCGCGTGGGGGCCGCCGCGTGACGCGCCCTGGGCTCGCCGTGCGGCGCCCGGTTCGCGCAGGCGTCCCGGTGCGCGTCGCCATGGTCTCCGAGCACGCGAGCCCGCTCGCCGCCCTCGGCGGCGTCGACGCCGGCGGCCAGAACGTCCATGTCGCGGCGCTCGCCTCCGAGCTCGGCCGGCGCGGGGTGGAGGTCGTCGTCCACACGCGTCGCGACAACCCGGCTCTTCCCCGGCGCGTTTCGCTCGGCCCGAACGTCGTCGTCGACCACATCCCGGCAGGGCCGGCGCGACCGGTCCCCAAGGACGAGCTGCTGCCGCACATGGACGCGTTCGCGGACGAGCTCGCCCGGTCGTGGGCGGACGAGCGTCCCGACCTCGTGCACGCGCACTTCTGGATGTCCGGCCTGGCGACGCTCCGTGCGGCGCGGCCGCTCGGCATCCCCGTGCTCCAGACCTTCCACGCGCTCGGCGTCGTCAAGCGGCGCCACCAGGGCGCGAAGGACACGAGCCCACCGGACCGGCTCGGCGTCGAGCGCCTGCTCGCCCGGGAGACGGACGGGGTCCTGGCCACGTGCACGGACGAGGTCTTCGAGCTCCGCCGGCTCGGCGCGAGCCTCGACCGCGTCACCGTCGTCCCCTGCGGGGTCGACCTGGGCCTCTTCCGCCCCGACGGGCCCGCGGGCGCACGCACACGAGGCCTCCACCGCCTCGTCGTCGTCAGTCGCCTCGTGGAGCGGAAGGGCATCGGTAACGCGATCACCGCACTCGCCGAGCTGCCCGGGACGGAGCTCGTCATCGCCGGCGGGGGAGACGTGGGCGACGTCACGTCCGACCCGGAGGCGAGGCGCCTGCTCGCGCTCGCCGACGAGCTCGGCGTGGCCGGCCGTGTACGCCTCGCCGGGAGGCTCGAACGGGCCGACGTGCCGCCGCTCCTGCGCTCGGCCGATGCCGTTCTCTGTGTCCCGTGGTACGAGCCGTTCGGGATCGTCCCGCTCGAGGCGATGGCGTGCGGCGTCCCCGTGGTCGCCTCCTCGGTCGGCGGCCTCATCGACACGGTGCTCGACGGCGTCACCGGCATCCACGTTCCGCCCAGGCGGCCGGAGTCCGTTGCACAGGCCGTTCGCACGCTTCTCGCCGACCCCGAACTGCGCGCCCGCATGGGAGCGGCCGGAGTCGAGCGGGCGCGCTCGCGCTACAGCTGGCAGCGCGTCGCCGACGCGACCCTCGCGGCGTACGCGCCGCTCGTCAGCCGGCCTGCCGTCGCGGCGCTCGAGGCGGCGCGATGAGCCAGGCCGCCGTCCTCGCCGGTCACGCGCACGTCGCCGCGCTGCGCCGAGCGCTCGCCGCCCTCGAGCCGGAGGTCCCGACGCTGGAGGCGTGGGGTGCCCGGCTCGCGCGCGTCCTCCTGCACGGTGGACGGCTGCTCGCCGCGGGGAACGGCGGCAGCGCGGCCCAGGCCCAGCACCTGACGAGCGAGCTCGTCGGCCGCTACGTGGACGAGCGGCCGCCCCTCAGCGCCATCGCGCTGCACGCGGAGACCTCGAGCCTGACGGCGATCGCCAACGACTACGGGGCCGCGGCCGCCTACGCCCGCCAGGTTCGCGCCCACGGCCGTCCCGGCGATGTCCTTCTCACGCTCTCGACCTCGGGCCGGAGCGGGAACGTCCTCGCCTGCGCGGAGGAGGCGCTGGACGGGCGCCTCACGGTCTGGGCGCTGACCGGCTCGCTCCCGAACCCGCTCGCCGCCCTCGCGGACGAGACGGTCGCCGTCGAGGCGCGGGCGACCGCGACGGTGCAGGAGGTGCACCAGGTGGCCGTTCATCTCCTCTGCGCCGCGGTCGACCGCGAGGTGGCCCTGCTGACCGGCGAGGCGACCACGTGAGCCGGGGCGCGCCACTCGTCGTCGTGGGCGACGCCCTGCTCGACCGTGACGTCGACGGGGCCGTCGAGCGACTGTCCCCCGAGGGTCCGGTTCCCGTCCTCGACGAGGAAGCGCTCGTCGCCAGGCCGGGAGGAGCCGCGCTCGCGGCCACGCTGGCCGCAGGGGACGGGCGACCCGTCGTCCTCGTGACGGCGCTGGCGCAGGACGACGGCGCCGAGGAGCTCCGCCGGCTGCTCGCGCAGGCCGGGGTCGAGCTCGTCGACCTGGGCCTCGACGCGCGCACGCCGGAGAAGATCCGCCTGCGCTGCGACGGCCGCATGCTCCTGCGGCTCGACCGGGGCGGCCGTACCGGCGCGATCGTAGGCTCGGGAGAGGAGGCCGCCGCGCCGCTCGCTGAAGCCGGCGCCGTCCTCGTCTCGGACTACGGCCGCGGGATCGCCGGCCTCGAGCCGCTCCGACGCGTGCTCGCCGACACGGCCGTCAACACGCCCCTCGTCTGGGACCCGCATCCGCGCGGCGCGCGCCCGGTCCGCGGCGCCCGGGTCGTCACCCCGAACCACGCCGAGGCCCGGCGGCTCGCGCCCGGCGTCGAAGGGGAGGGTCGCACCGCGGCGGCCGCCCGCGCCCGAGCGCTCCTTGCTGACTGGGAAGCCGACGCCGTCGCGGTCACGCTCGGCGCCGGCGGCGCGCTCCTGCTCGCGGGGGACGCGCCGCCCGTCCTCTCGCCGGCTCCGTCGACGTCGGGCGGCGATCCGTGCGGCGCCGGCGACCGGTTCTCCTCGGCCGTCGCCGGCCTGCTGGCGGACGGCCGGCTGCTCGCCGACGCCGTCGACCGGGCGGTGCGCGAGGCATCCTCTTTCGTCGCCGGCGGCGGGGCGGGGTCGCTCGGCAGGCGCTCGCGGCCCGCCGCGCCGGACATGGCTGGAGACGACGCGCGGGCGGTCGTCGGTCGGGTACGAGCCGAGGGCGGCTCGGTCGTCATGACGGGCGGCTGCTTCGACCTGCTGCACGCGGGACACGTCCGCATGCTCGCGGCGGCGCGCCGTCTCGGCGACTGCCTCGTCGTCTGCCTCAACTCGGACGAGTCGGTGCGCCGCCTCAAGGGCGGCGGCCGCCCGGTCGTGGGCCAGGAGGACCGCCAGGCGGTCCTCCTCGCGCTCGAGTCGGTGGACGCCGTCGTCGTCTTCGACGAGGACACGCCCGCCGCTGTCCTCGAGCGCTTCCGACCGGACGTCTTCGCCAAGGGCGGCGACTACGCGCTCGAGCGACTGCCCGAGGCCGACGTCGTCGCCGGCTGGGGGGCCGAGGCGGTCGTCCTGCCCTACGAGGAAGGGCGCTCCACGACGCGACTGCTGGAGGAGGTGCTGGAGCGCGGTGCCCGCTGAGCTCGGCACCGTCCTCGTCACCGGAGGCTCGTCGGGGCTCGGCGCCGCGATCGTCGAGGCGATCCGGGCCGCCGGTGGGACCTCGGTCGTCCTCGACCGCACCGCTCCGGCCGGCGCCGTCGAGCACGCCGTCGTCGATCTCGCGGACGGGACCGCGGCTGCCGTGGCCGTGGACGAGACGGCACGTCGGCACGGGGGGCTCGACGCGGTCGTCACCTGTGCCGGAACCGACTCGTGCGGCCCGCTCGACCGGGTGCCGGCGGAGGACTGGGAGCGGGTCGTGCGCGTCAACCTGCTCGGCACGGCCGCCGTCGTGCGCGCGGCGCTCCCGCACCTCGAGCGCTCGGGCGGCCGGGTGGTCACGGTCGCCTCGACGCTCGGCCTGCGCGCCGTCGGCGACGCGACGGCGTACTGCGCGAGCAAGTTCGGCGTCGTGGGCTTCACGCGTGCGCTCGCGGCCGAGACGGCCGGGCGGATCGGCGTGACGCTGCTCGTTCCGGGAGGCATGCAGACGGCGTTCTTCGACGGGCGCGACGAGCAGTACCGGCCGCCCGAGGACGCTCAGCTCAACCGGCCCGAGGACGTGGCCGCGGCGGTGCTCTTCGCGCTCTCCCGCCCGCGCGGCTGCGAGGTGCGCGAGCTCGTCGTCGCGCCCTCGACCGAGCCCTCCTGGCCGTGAGGCCCATGGTGGTCGTCCTGCGGGCGCTCGGGCTCGGCGACCTGCTGACGGCCGTGCCGGCCCTGCGCGGCCTGCGCCGCGCCTTCCCGGACCACCGCCTCCTCCTCGCCGCGCCGAAGCCGCTCGAGCCGCTCGCGCTCGCTGCGGAGGCCGCCGACGAGGTCGTCCACGCGGCGCCGCTCGCGTCGCTGCCGCCCCGGCTGGCCGGCGCCGACCTCGCGGTGAACCTGCACGGCCGCGGCCCGGAGAGCCACCGCGTCCTCGTCGCCGCGCGGCCGCGCCGCCTGCTCGCCTTCGCGCACGAGGAGGTGCCGAGCTCCACGCGCCTACCGGCCTGGTGCCCCGGCGAGCACGAGGTCGACCGCTGGTGCCGGCTCCTGCGCGAGGCGGGAACCCCGGCCGACCCGACCGACCTCCGCCTCGACCCCGGCCGGCTCCCTTCCGGCGAGGCGGCGCACGGCGCCACCCTCATTCACCCGGGCGCGGCGAGCGGCGCCCGCTGCTGGCCGGCCGAGCGCTTCGCCGCGGTCGCCCGCCGCGAGCGGGAAGCGGGGAGGAGGGTCGTCCTCACCGGCGCTCCCGCCGAGGAGCGGCTCGCCCGCGCGATCGCCGGGGCGGCCGGGTTGCCCGCGCAGGCCGTCCTCGCCGGGCGCACGGGGCTGCTCGAGCTCGCCGCCCTGGTCGCCGCGGCCGAGCGCGTGGTGTGCGGCGACACCGGCGTCGCGCACCTCGCCACCGCGCTCGCGACGCCGTCGGTCGTGCTCTTCGGGCCGACGCCGCCGGACGAGTGGGGGCCGCGCGTCGATCCCGGGCGCCACCGGGCCCTCTGGGCCGGCGCTCGAGGCGACCCGCACGCGGCGGAGCCGGCCGCCGGTCTCCTCTCGCTCGAGGTCCGCGACGTCCTCGGGGCGCTCGACGACCTCGACCGGCTCGACCTCGCCGCCTGAGGGCTCCGCGCCTACGCGGCCGGGACCTCGAAGGCGACCAGCGACCCGGGGCCGTCCCGGCCGTCCACCCAGATGCGCCCGCCCATCCGCTCGACGAGCTCGCGGCAGATGTAGAGGCCGAGGCCGGTGCCGCCCACGCCACGGGTCAGGTCCGGATCGAGGCGGTAGAACTTGTCGAAGACGCGTTCCCGCTCGCCGGGCGGGATGCCGAGGCCCTCGTCCTCGACCTCGAAGCGGACCGACTCGCCGCCGGCAACGACCCGCACGACGACGTCCCCGCCGTCGGGCGAGTACTTGACGGCATTCTCGATCAGCGTCGCGAGCACCTGCTCCAGCTTCGCCTCGTCGACCGAGACGCCCGGCGCCGGCTCGGCCGCCTCGTAGTGAAGCCTGACGCCGGGTGGCAGGCTGACCCGCACGGACTCGACGACCCGCTCGACGAGCGGCCCGGTGTCGGCGCGCTGGACGGCGAGCGAGAGCCGCCCGGCTTCCAGCTGCCCGGCCGCGAGGATCTCGTCGACGATGGCGGCGAGGCGATCGGTTCCGTGCCCGATCAGCTCGAAGAGGCGCTCGCGCGTGGTCGGGTCGAGCTCCACGTCCGTGCGGGCGAGCGTCCTCGCCGCTCCGTAGACGGCCGTGACCGGCGTTCTCAGCTGGTGCGACACTGTGGTGACGAAGTCGTCCTTGAGCCGCTCGAGGCGTCGTTCCTCGGTGACGTCGCGGAACGTGAACACGGCGCCCTCCGGGAAGTCGGCGCGCAGGAGCGAGAGCCAGTACTCGTCGCCGCCCAGCACCACGGGCAGCGCCGTCGGCCGCCCGGCCGTCTCGGTGGCCGCCGCGATCGCCTCCCAGTCGGGGAGGACGTCGCCGACGGGCCGCCCGACGGCCTCGTCGGCGGGGATGCCGGTCACCGCCTCCGCGGCCGGGTTCCAGACGCGCAGGACGCCGTCACGGTCGACGAGGAAGACGCCCTCGCCGATGAACTGGAGCGCGCGGGCTGCGTCGGCGCGCCGCTCGGCCTCGCGGAAGTCCCGGGCGTTGTCGATCGCGGCCGCGGCGCGGCGCGCGAGCTCCTCCGCCGTCTGCAGGTCGGCCTCGCCCAGGCGGCGGCCCGAGCCGGGCGCCGTCGCGAGCACGAGCGCGCCGAGGACGCTCTCGCGGCCGAGCAGCGGCACGATCAAGGCCGTGCCGTCCCCGATGTCGGGCGCGCCCGAGCCGAGCACGTCGTCGACCCGCCCGCCGAGCTCCTCCCCGAAGCGGCCCTCTTCCGCCTCGGCGCCCGCCCTGGCCAACCGCACGACGCCGCCGCCCTCGGCGACGACGTCGACGGCGCACCAGTCGGCGAGCACGGGGACGAGTAGCTCGGCCACGCCGGCCAGCGTGCGCTCGTAGTCGAGGGAGGATGCGAGCAGGGCGCCGGCCTCGGCGAGCAGCGAGAGCCGCGCCTCGCTCGCGCGCGACGCGCCGTAGAGGAGGGCGTTGTCGACCGCGGCCGCGACCCGGTTGGAGAGCTGGCGCGCGAAGACCGCCTCGGTCGGCCCGAGGCGCCGGCCGGAGACGTCGGTCCCGAGCGAGAGCGTGCCGAGGCGGCGCTCGCGGCTGACGAGCGGGGCGACGAGGTACGAGCGGAGCCCGAGCGACTCGTAGAGCTCGAGCTGGCCGGGCTCCGTGGCCGCCGCGGTCAGGTCGGCGCGGGAGACCTCCTCGAGCTGGACGAGCTCGCCCCGGGCGAGCGCCCTGGTCGCGGGGTGGTCATTCCCACGCGCGATCCCGAAGCGGCGGCGGAGCTCGCGGAGCGTCTCCTCGCGCGCGGAGTCGGCGTGCGTGCAGACGAGCTCGCGGAAGGCGCCGTCCGGCTCGATCAGGTCGACGAGGCAGAAGTCCGCGAAGGCGGGAACCGTCATGCGGCCGAGCTCTGCCAGCGTGTCCTCGAGGACGAGCGAGCGGTTCAGGACGCTCGTCACCTCCGCCATGAAGCGGGCCCGCTCGTCCTCGCGCTTCACCGCCGTGACGTCGTGGAAGACGTTGACCGCGTGGGTGATCGCGCCGCCCGCGTCCTCGATCGGCGTCGCCTTGAGGATCGACCAGCGCTCGTCGCCCGTCGCGCGGATCCGGTAGCAGAGGGTGACGGCCTCCGCCCGGCCGCGCTCGATCACGATCCGGCCGGGAAGGCGGTCGAACGGGAACGGCCGGCGTTCCTCGTCGAGCAGCTCGAAGCGCGCCAGGACGTCCTCGACGGGAGTGCGGAGGAGCTCCTCGGAGCTCGCGAAGCCGATGAGCTGCGCCGCCGCGTCGTTCGCGTAGACGAGGCGCCCCGAGCGGTCCTGCACGGTCACGCCGTCGCCGATTCGCTCGAGGACCGTGTCGAGCTCGGCGCGGGAGCGGAAGACGCCGCGCGTCGCGATGCCCGCGGGCGCCTGCTGGGAGACCGGGTTCTCCAAGGCTGACTGCGAACCGTACTCCTGCCCGGTGGCCGGGTCGAGCCGCGGGCCTCTCTCTTGCCCCGGCCCGCGCGCGAGCTATCCTGAGCGGGCGCATGCGCGACCAGGGCCGCAGGTCGCGCGGCGCACGGAGGTGCGCGATTTGCAACGCCCCTCCAGGTAAGCGGGCCGCCCTGGGCCAAGAGGGCACGGCCCGCTTACCCCTTTTGGAGGTAGCCGAGCCGGGGCCGTGGAGCCTCACTGAGGCTCTGCGGCTGCCTCCCGCTTGGCCGGGGGGCGGCCGCGGATGGCTTCTCGGCGGCGGCCCCGCGCGAGGGATGGTGGCCAGCTGCGCCGCTGCCGATGCACGCGGCATGCGCCTGCGCGTCCTCGTCCTCGGCCTCGCCTTTTTCGCGACGGCGGTCACGATCGCGGTCTCCCCCTACGTCGCCGGAGGCCACCCGCCCGACCGCGCCGAGCGCGTCGACGCGAGACTCGACCGGTAACCGGCGGTCTGCGGCCGGTTCGCGCGCGGTAGGGTTTCCGCTCATGGCAGCGCCAGGACGGACGGTGGCGGTGCTCGGCGCCGGCAAGGCGGGGGAGGCCCTCATCGCGGGCGTGCTCTCCTCGGGCTGGCGCGAGCCCGCCGAGATCGTCGCGACCGCGCGCCGGCAGGAGCATCTCGACGGGCTCGCGGAGCGGCACGGCGTCAGGACGACGCTCGTGAACGGGGAGGCGGTCGCCGGAGCGGGCATCGTCGTAATCGCCGTCAAGCCGCAGGACATCGAGAACCTTCTCGCGGAGATCTCGGGCGTCGTCACCGCCGAGCAGACCGTCGTCTCGCTCGCCGCGGCGATTCCCACGGCGTCGATCGAGGCGCACCTGAGCGACCGCGTGCCGGTCGTGCGCGCGATGCCGAACACGCCCATGACGGTGCACGAGGGCATGGCGGGCATCGCGGCGGGCACCTACGCGGAGGAGGAGCACCTCCGGCGCGCCGAGGATGTCCTTGGCAGCGTCGGCCGGTCGGTACGCGTGGACGAGGGCTACATGGACGCGATCACGGCCGTCTCGGGCTCGGGCCCCGCCTACTTCGCCCTCCTCGCCGAGTCGATGATCGAGGCGGGCATCCTGCTCGGCCTCTCGCGGGAGGTCTCGACCGACCTCGTGGTCCAGACGATGCTCGGCACCGCGAAGCTCCTCCGGGACGAGCGCATGCACCCGGTCGAGCTCCGGGAGGCCGTCACCTCCCCGGGCGGGACGACGATCGCGGCGATCCGGGAGCTCGAGCAGGCCGGGGTGCGCGCCGCGTTCCTGAACGCGATCCAGGCGGCGATGCGCCGCTCGAAGGAGCTAGCGGAGGGCCGTTAGCGGGTCGACCGCCGCGCCGCGCAGACGCGCCTCGAAGTGGAGGTGCGGCCCCGTGGCCAGGCCCGTCGAGCCAACCGTGCCGACCCGGGCGCCGCGTCCGACGCGTTCGCCCGGACGCACGCGCACGCGCGTGAGGTGCGCGTACCACGTCGTGACGCCCCGGCGGTGGCGGACGACGACGAGGTTGCCGAAGCCGCCTGAGTCCCACCCCGCGAAGAGGACCACGCCGCCGCGGGCTGCCAGGACCGCGGCCCCGCGACCCGCCGGGAAGTCGAGCCCCGCGTGGAAGCGCGAGCCGCGTGGCCCGAAGCGGTCGGCCGTCTGGGTCGCGACCGGCGCGTAGAGCGCGATCGGCGCGCGGGGTGGGCGCTGCCGCAGCCCGCGCACGTGCTGCCGCCGCACGACGCCGTCCGCGGGCTGCCCTCGCCAGTGCTGGTAGGCGCGCAGCGCCGCGTCGGTGCGCGGGCCGAAGTCGCCGTCGAAGGCCCCGGACGGAAAGCCGCGCCACGCGAGCAGGAACTGGAGGGCGGCGACGTCCCAGCCTCGCGTGCCCATCCGGAGCGGACGGTCCCCGAGCCGGAAGCGGGCGTAGCGGCCGAGGGCGGCGCGCGTCTCGGGCCCGGGGATCCCGTCCACGACGAGCCGGCGGCGGCGCTGGAAGTCGCGCACGGCGGCGGTCGTCTGCCGGTCGGCGAAGCCGTGCACCGTCCCGTCGTAGAGCCCGCGCTGCTGGAGGGCGACCTGGAGCGCGGCGACGCCGGCCCTGCCCCTGGCCTCCGCGGCGGGCGCGGGCAGCAGAGCGAGCGCGGCGAGCGCCACGCAGAGCGTGCGGACGTACGGCGTGCGGCGATGCGGCATGGGAAACCCGACCCGAGCGTGGGGTCGGCGCGCCCGGAAGAGGGCTTGAGCTACCCGTCCCTCGAACGGGCGATGACGTCCGCGCCGCAGCCGGAGACGAGGGCGGCGGCCACGTCGTCCGGGGCAACTCCGCGGAGAGACCGGTGCTCGAGGTCGATCTCGATCCCGGGCCACTCCTCCAGCCCGAGCGCTGCAGCGCCCTCCTGCGAGCCGATCTCGAGGAGGCGCTCCGGAGAGACGACGTCGCGCCGCAGCGCCCGGCGGCGGGCGGTGCCGTCGATTCCCCGTAGCTCCTCGAGCGGGTCGATGCGCACGTTCGAGTCCGAGCCGATGCAGAGGGGGATCCCGCGCGCGAGCAGGCCCTCGAGCGGCGGGAAGCCGTCGCCGAGGTCGGCTTCGGTGGTGGGGCAGAGACAGACGCGCGCGCCCGTCTCCCCGAGCAGGTCGAGCTCGCGCTCGTCGGCGTGGGTCGCGTGGACCACCGTCGTGCGGGGCCCCAGGCAACCGGCCTCCGCGAGGAGCTCGACGGGGCGGAGGCCGTGCTCGGCGAGGCACTCCTCGACCTCGCGCGGCTGCTCGCAGGCGTGGACGTGGAGGACGACGCCCTCCCGGCGGGCGTAGGCGCCGACCTCCTCGAGCCAGTCGCGCGGGCAGGCGCGGACGGAGTGCGGCGCCACGCCGACCTGCGTTCCCGATTCGCGGAGCGCCTCGACCTGCGAGAGGTAGGCGGTGACGCTGTCCTGGCGGAAGCGCTCGAGACCCCCGCGGCCGTAGGCGGCGAGGAGGAGGACGAGCTCGACCCCCGCGTCGCGTGCCGCCTCGACGGCCGCCTCGGCCTCGGGAAGCCCCAGGTAGTGGAACTCGCCCACCGCCGTGAAGCCCGCGGCCGCCAGCTCCCGGTACGTCTCGGCGTAGTCGCGCCGGACCCGTTCGGGGGTCAGACCCCGGGCCAGGTCCAGCATGGCCTCCCGCCACGCCCAGAAGTCGCGGCCCTCGGTCCGTCCCCGCAAGGCGCGCTGGAACGCGTGGCTGTGGGCGTCGACGAAGCCGTGGAGCGCGAGCCGGGCCGGCACGGCGGCGACGTTACCATTGGCTCCACCCATGGCCACGCGCGTCGTTCCCGCTCCGCTCGCGCAGATCCCGAACGCCCTCACGGTTCTCCGCCTCGCGGCGATCCCTCCCTTCGTCGTCCTGCTCCTCCGGACGGACGGGCAGGGGAGCTGGTGGCTCGCGGGGCTCTTCGCGGCCGCCGCCGTGACCGACCAGATCGACGGCTTCCTAGCCCGCCGGTGGCACGTCGAGTCGGAGTTCGGGAAGTACGCCGACCCGCTCGCCGACCGTCTGATCATCGACGCGGCGGTCGTCGTCCTGTGGCTCGACGACCGCCTGCCGTGGGTGGCGCTCGCCGTCATCCTCGTGCGCGACGCGCTCCTAGTGGGCGGCTACCGCCTCGTGCGGGACCGCGGCTACGAGTTCGAGGTCTCCTTCCTCGGCAAGGCCGCCACGTGGCTCCTCTACGCCGCGCTCGTCGGCGTGATCGCCTCCGACCGCGGCACCGACTGGCCGCTCTGGCTCTTCTGGGCGGGCGTCGCGCTCGCCGTCGCCGCCGCCGCCTTCTACGTCCTGCGCGCCGTGAGGGCGGTGGAACGGTGAGGGCGGTCGTGATGGCGGGCGGTGAGGGCACGCGGCTGCGCCCCCTCACCTCGAACCAGCCGAAGCCGATGGTGCCGATCGTCGGGAAGCCCTGCATGGAGCACATCGTCGAGCTGCTGCGGGCGCACGGGTTCGACGACGTCATCGTGACGCTCGCCTTCATGCCGCAGGCGATCCGCGGCTACTTCGGGGACGGCGAGTCGCACGGGCTCTCGCTGCGCTACTCGGTCGAGGAGGCGCCTGCCGGCACTGCGGGCTCCGTCAAGCTCGCCGAGGAGGCGCTCGACGAGACGTTTCTCGTCATCTCCGGCGACGCGCTCTGCGACATCGACCTGGCCGCCCTCGTCGAGTTCCACCGCGAGAAGGGCGCGCTCGCGACGATCGGCCTCAAGAGCATGCCGAACCCGCTCGAGTTCGGGATCGTCGTCACGGACGACGACGGCCGCATCGAGCGCTTCCTCGAGAAGCCCTCGTGGGGGCAGGTCTTCACGGATACGATCAACACGGGCATCTACGTGCTCGAGCCGGAAGTGCTCCGGCACGTGCCCGACGACCGGCCCTACGACTTCTCGAAGGAGCTCTTCCCGCTCCTCCTCGAGATGGGCCGGCCGCTCTACGGCTACGTGGCAGAGGGCTACTGGCAGGACATCGGCAACCTCGACCAGTACCGGCAGGCGAACTTCGACGCGCTCGACGAGCGCGTCCGCCTCGACGTGCCGGGTATCCGGCTGCGCGGGAACGTCTGGGTGGGGGAGGGAGTCGACCTCGACGACATCGGCGCCGTGCAGGGCCCCGCGTTCGTCGGCAACTACTGCCGCATCGCGCCGACCGCGACGGTCGGCCCGTACTCGGTCCTGATGCCGAGCGTCACGCTCGGGGAGCACGCGCGCACGACGCGCTCGGTCGTCGACGCGTCGACCGCCGTCGGCGGGAGCGTGGTCGTCGAGGGTGCGATCGTGGGGCGCGCCTGCGACCTGCGTCCGCACGCCCGGCTCCACGAGGGCGTGGCCGTGGGCGACAACTGCACGATCGGCGAGGAGAGCGTCGTCATGCCCGGCGTGCGCATCTACCCGTTCAAGGAGGTCGAGTCGGGCGCGCTCGTCGATCGCAACCTCATCTGGGAGTCCCGCCTCTCCTCCCGGCTGATCGGCGTCGACGGCGTCACCGGCCGCATCAACGTCGATCTGACGCCCGAGACGGCGCTCCGGATCGGCATCGCCCTCGGGACGGCGCTCGAGCGCGGCGAGCGGATCGTCACCAGCCGCGCCGCGTCCGCATCCTGCCGCCTGATCCGCCGAGCCCTCCTCGCCGGCATCAACTCGACCGGTGTCCATGCCGCCGACCTCCAGGTGCTGCCGGCGGCGGTCAACCGCCACCTGCTGAAGAACGAGGGGTTCGGCGCAGGCGTCCACGTCCAGCCGAGCGCCGGCGACCCCGAGGTCGTGGAGATCCGGATCTTCGAGCCGCCCGGAACGCCGGCCACGCCGGAGCTCGTCAAGGAGATCGAGAAGCACTACTCGCGCCAGGAGTTCCGCCGCGCCGCCTGGAACGAGGTCGGCGAGATCACCTTCCCGGCGCGGAGCGCCGAGACGTACGCCCAGGATCTGCTCGCCGCGCTCGACACGAGGCCGATCCGGGAGCGAGGCTTCCGGATCGTCGTCGACTACGCCTTCTCGGCGGCCGCGCTCGTGCTGCCGCAGATTCTCGGCGCGCTCGACGTCGAGGCGGTCGCGTCGCGGGCCTACGTCAGCGAGCGCCGGCAGGAGCCCGAGGCGGCGAGCCTCGCCGAGTCGCTCGAGCGGACGAGGCGCCTCGTCGAGGCCGTCGGCGCCGACCTGGGGGCGGTGCTCGACCCGGCGGCCGAGCGGCTCTTCCTCGTGGACGACCGGGCTCGCGAAGTCCCGGTGGAGCAGGAGCTGCTGCTCTTCCTCCGCCTGCTCTCCACGGACGGGAAGCGCGGCCGCCTCGCCGTCCCGACCACCGTGACGAGCCTCGTCGAGGAGCTCGTCGACGGGACGGAGCTCGAGGTCCTGCGCACGCCGCACTCGCTCTCCGCGCTGACGCTGGCGGCCGCGCGCGACGGGGTCATCTTCGCCGGGTCGGCGGGCGGCGGCTTCGTCTTCCCCGACTTCGTTCCCGCCTACGACGCGATGGCGAGCCTCTGCAAGCTCCTGGAGCTCCTCGCGCCGTCGAACCGGCCGCTCTCCGAGATCGTCGGGGAGCTGCCGGCCTCGGCCGTCGTCCACCGAACGGTGCGGTGCCCGTGGGCGAGGAAGGGGACGGTGATGCGGGTCGTCACCGAGCGCGTGAAGGGGCGGAACGTCGACGTGAGCGACGGCGTCAAGGTCTTCGACGAGCGGGGTTGGGCGCAGGTCGTCCCCGACCCGGACGAGCCGCTCGTGCACGTGTACGCCGAGGGTCGCTCGCCGAAGGCCGGCGACGCGCTCGAGAACGAGTTCGTCGGGCTCGTCGAGGAGATCGTCGCGTGGGAGGACGAGGCCGAGGAAGGCTGAGACAACCCTCAAGTCGAGGTTGAAGGATGCCTCGCGGGATGGTTTACTGTGTGGCGGCCGCGTCCCCGAACCTGGAGCGTTGCGTGGAAGCCCTTCCCGACCTTGGCACGCTGTCCGACCAGGAGCTCCGCGACCTGATTCGCGAGCTCATGCACGAGGAGCACGAGGTCTCGTACCGCCGTCGCATCCTGCACGGAAAGATCGACATCCTTCGCGCGGAGCTGCAGGCGCGCCTCCAGAAGCAGGTGGGGGAGGGGGAGGGGCCGCTCGCCGAGATCGACGTCGACAGGCTCGCCGCCATCCTCGCCTCCAAGGCGCCCCCTCCGACGGAGGAGGAGCTGGACCCGCCCGCCCGGTGACGCACGTCCACTGTCCCGAATGCGGATTCCAGAATCTGGAGTCGGCCAACTACTGCTCCAAGTGCGGGGCGCTCCTCATCCGTGACGAGCCGGGGTCGCACACGACCATGACGTTCACGCCCGACGAGACGGCGGAGGACGACTCCGTCTCGCTCGCCGACCTCCGCATCGAAGGCCCGGCGCTCGTCGTGCGCTCCGGCGGCGGCCGCTCGGGCGAGACGTTCACCCTCGAGCACGATCGCACCTCGCTCGGCCGGGCGCCCGAGTGCGAGGTCTTCCTCGACGACGTGACCGTCTCGCGCCGCCACGCCGTGATCACGCGCGGGGAAGACGGCTTCACGCTCCACGACGAGGGCAGCCTCAACGGGACGTACGTGAACAGGCGGCGCGTCGAGAGCGCCAAGCTGGAGGACGGGGACGAGGTGCAGGTCGGCAAGTACAAGCTCACGTTCCTCGAGGGGTAGGAGGCTTCGACGAGGCGATGGCGACGGCAGCCGTAGACGTGGGGCGCGGAGGACCGCTCACGATCGGGGCGGTCTGCAGCCGCCTCAAGGAAGATTTTCCGGACATCTCGATCTCGAAGATCCGCTACCTCGAGGACCAGGGCCTGCTCGCTCCGCGGCGGACGCAGGGCGGCTATCGCCTCTTCACCGAGGACGATGTCGAGCGGCTCGAGACGATCCTCCGCCTGCAGCGGGACGAGTTCCTTCCGCTGCGCGTCATCCGCCAGGAGCTCGCGGCGGGGGCGCCGCGCGCTCGTGAGCGCACCAGGAGCGGGCTGCGGGCGCCGGACGACGAGGTCGCGTTCCCGGATCTCTGCGAGCGCGCCGGCGTCGACGCCGCCTTCGTGCGCGAGCTCGAGGAGTACGGCCTCGTCGAGCCGCGGACCGCCGACGGGGAGAAGCGCTTCCCGGAGCGGGACGTCGACGTCGTCGCCGCCTGCGCGCGGCTCGCTCGCTACGGGGTGGCGCCGCGCAACCTTGCCACGTTCCGCCGCTGGGCGGACAACGAGGCCGACCTGATCGAGCGCATCGTCGCGCCGGAGCTGCGCTCGGCGAACCCCGAGAAGCGCCACGCCGGCCTGCAGAACCTCGAGACGCTCGCCTCGCTCTCCCAGGAGCTCTCGAACCTCCTGTTCTGGCGGGCGCTGCGGGGTATCGTGCCGCGGTCGTGACCGTCGCTCTCCCTCGGCTCGCTCCCGCGGGGGAAACCATGTTTCTCCCACGGACCCCCTTCTTCGATGCAGCGAAGGAACCTCCCGGTTCCCTCACGCACCCTCGCCGCGGTCATCGGCCGGTGATCGGCCCGTGACCGATCTCGCCGGCCGCATCCGGGACATCCCTGACTTCCCCAAGCGCGGCATCGTCTTCAAGGACATCATGCCGCTGCTCGCCGACCCCGAGTCGCTGCGGGAGACCGTCGAGCAGCTCGCCGCCTTCGCGGAGCCGCGCCGGCCCGACGTCGTGCTGGGGGCCGAGGCGCGCGGCTTCATCCTCGGCGCCGCGCTCGCCTACCGACTCGGTTGCGGCTTCGTCGCGGCGCGCAAGCCGGGGAAGCTCCCCTGGCGCACGATCAGCGCCAAGTACGCGCTCGAGTACGGCTTCGACGCGCTCGAGCTCCACGCGGACGCGATCAGGCCCGGCTCGCGCGTGCTCGTCCACGACGACCTGCTCGCGACGGGTGGAACCGCGCGCGCCAAGGTCGATCTCGTCGAGCAGCTCGGCGGCGCCGTCGTCGGGCTCGCGTTCGTGATCGAGCTCGAGTTCCTGCACGGTCGCGAGAAGCTCGCCGGCTACGACGTCTTCTCGCTCATCAGCTACTCCGAGTAGCGCTCCGGGTGGTCGGGTGGGGTTTCCCGTCCACCCTGCCGATACATAATCGGATTCCGATGTACGACGGGCTCACCGGCAGCTACCGGTTCGCGTGCCCCGCGCGCGGGGAGGTTTCGGTGCGGCTCTCGCGCTTCCTGGCCCTGGCGAGGCTCCCCGGCGCCAGCCATCCGGCGGTCTACGAGGTGACGTTCGCCTGCGACTGCGGCTGCGAGCACGAGGGCCTGGTCACCCACGACGAGCTCGACTGGGCCCCGCTCGCCGGCTCGGGCTCGCCCTTCCTGAACGTGATGACCGATCGGCTCGAGGCCTCGTCCGCCGAGCTGCTCGAGGCGGCTGCGCGCCGCATCCAGGCCGGGGAGTGGCCGTGGAGCTTCTTCTGCTACTCCGAGGAGCGTCCGCGTCCAGTGTTCCCCTCGGCGTTCCGCCTGCTCGCGGGAGCGGCGAAACGGGACGAGATCGGCTTGGCGGTCGAGTGCCCGACGTGCGCCCACCTGTCAGTGAACGTCGTCACCCCGGACCACGTCGACGTCCCCTTCTACAACGACCGCCGGGTGGGCGTCGTCGAGCACGCCTTCCGCTGGGATCCGCGCCGCGCGCCGGCGCAGGTGCGCGCGAGCCTCCTCGACGGGGTCGTCGCCTCGCGCCGGGATCTCGCTGCGTAACCGCGGCGCGGTTAGCGGCGTTGCAGGAACGGGAAGATCCTGGGAAACGACGCAACGAGGTGACATCGACATGTTCACGAGACGACGCGATCCGGACGACGTCGAGACGCGGACGACGCGCGGCGACGTCGTCGAGCGCGACGAGCACGTCTGGGGCCGCCCACCCATCGTTCGCGGCCTCTTCACGCTGCTCGGCGTGGCGGCGGCCGGCTTCCTGATCTGGCTCGCGACCCAGTTCGAGCTGAGCTCGACCGGCGAGTTCTGGGCGGCGATGGGCATCCTCGCCGCGGGCGGCGCGGCTCTCGGGCTCTCCCAGCTCCTCGGTGGCTGGACGAAGTGGGGCGCTCCCACGATCAGCCCGAGCGTCCTCCTCTTCGGCTTCCTGCCCACCCTCGTGGCGGTCGGCGGCATCCTCGTCGCCACCCGTCCGACCGGCACCGAGGAGGGCGAGGAGGTTGCCGGCTGGATCAGCGACATCGGCCTCGGCGGGCTGGCCGAGGACCTCGCGCTCTTCCAGGGCGTGCTCGCCTTCGGGCTCGGCATCGTCTTCTCCTTCATCTTCGACACGCTCGGGCCGCGCGCCCGCGTGCTCGACCGGGAGACGGCCCTTGCCGACGAGGACGTGCACGACTACCGCCATGAGGACACGGAGGTCGTCAGGGAGCGCGACACGGTGCCGAGCGGCGACGTGCACGAGGAGCGCACGGTCGTCCGCCGCGACACCCCCTAGCGCAACCTCCCGCTCCGGAAGGCGGCTGCGGGGGCCCTCGCCGGCCCCCGCAGCGCCTCCTCACTCGCGCCAGGGATGAGCCGGACCAGGCGGGCCACCGATACCTGAATCACCGTGGACGCCGCCTCCGGTCAGCAGGTCCAGGGCCGGGGCGCTCCCCGGCTCCTCGCGGACTTCGCCGCACTCGACCGCTTCACGAGCGACCGGCCCACCGCGCGGGCGCGTCTCGAGCTGGAGCTCGGGGGCGAGTTGACCGACCTCCTGGTCGAGGCGCTCGCCCGGCCGGGACGCCCGTGCGCGGGCGCCCCCTCCTGCGTCTACTAGGAGGGAAGGCCTAGGGCCGGAGCCGGTCCTCGCCGTAGAGCCGCACGAAGAAGAAGATCAGGAACGCGGCGACAATGCCGAGGAGG
>JAICGP010000026.1 GCA_025923055.1 Thermoleophilia bacterium | reverse complement strand
GCCGGGATGTAGACGTCGAGCAGCGGCCGGGCGGCCGGCAGATGCCACCACGCGCGCCCGTTCAGGAAGACGACGACGGAGCGCACGAGCGCGTAGGCAAGCGCGAAGCTCGCCGTCTCGCCGTGGAACGCATCCGGGATCACCGAGGCGAGGACGGCCACGGAGAACATTCCGGCGATCATGAGGATCCGGTGGGGAGGATCGTCCGTGTCGAAGCGGTCGGCGTAGAACGTGTAGCCGACCCACGCCCACCAGACCGCTACGAAGAAGCCCGCGAAGACGAGGAACCCGTGCACGCTGGGGTCCTCGGCGAGGCCGTCGGCGAGCTGGGCGATCGCGACGACGAAGACCAGGTCGAAGAAGAGCTCGAGCCAGGTCGCGTGCCGCTCGTCCTCGTCGTCCTCGACCGTCCGCAGGCGGGGCGGGTCGTGCCAGCGCGAAGCCACGTCTCGACAGAACGACGGCGCGCCCCCGGCATTCCGGGGCGGCCCCCGCGCGGCCGTCGCTCCGCTCCGCGCTAACGTCCCTCGAACTCCGGCTTCCGCTTCTCCGTGAAGGCCGTGAGGCCCTCGTGCGCGTCCTCCGAAGCGAAGGCGAGGTAGAGGAGCTTGCGCTCGTAGTCGAGCCCCGTCTCGAGCGGAGACTCGAAGGCGCGGTTGACCGACTCCTTCGCCAGCCGCTGGGCGATCGGGCCCTTCGAGGCGATCGCGCTCGCCACCCTCTTCGCTTCCTCGAGCCAGGCCTCCCGGGCAACGACGCGGGCGACGAGGCCGGCCCGCTCGGCCTCGTCGGACGTCAGGAAGCGGCCGGAGAGAATCACGTCCATCGCCTTCGCCTTGCCGACCGCGCGCGTGAGCCGCTGCGTGCCGCCTGCGCCCGGGATGATCCCCAGACCGGTCTCCGGCTGGCCGAACTGCGCGGTCTCCGAAGCCACGATCAGGTCGCACGCCATCGCGAGCTCGCAGCCCCCGCCGAGGCAGAACCCGGAGACGGCCGCGACGAGCGGCGTCCGCACCTTGCGGATCGCATCCCAGCGGTCGATTCGCCGTGCCTCGTACATCTCCATCGCGGTCGCCTCGGCCATCTGGCCGATGTCGGCGCCGGCGGCGAAGGCCCGCTCCGAGCCGCCGAGCACGATGCAACGGATCGCCTCGTCGCCGTCCAGCTCGGCGAGCGCCTCGACTAGTGCCCCCATCAGCTCGTCGTTCAGCGCGTTGAGGGCCTCCGGCCGGTTGAGGAGGACGATCCCGACCGGCGGCTCCCGCTCGACGAGGACGATGCTCACGTCTCGCGCTCCAGGAAGCGCTCGACCGCGGCCCTCGGCTCCTCGGTCGCCATCGAGAGGGCGAGCCAGTCGCGCGCGTGGTTCACCGTCTCGTGCCAGGCGAGGTCGCGCCAGAAGTTGAGCTGCTGCTTCGTGTAGCGCACGGTCTGTGGAAGCTTGGCCGCGAGGTTCTCGACGAGCTCGTCGACCGCGGAATCCAGCTCGGCCGCCGGGACGGCCCGGTTGACGAGCCCCCACTCCTCGGCCTTCCGGGCCGGAATCTCCTCACAGAGGAGGACGATCTCGCGCGCACGGCGTTCGCCCACCAGAAGCGGCAGCCACTGGGTCGCGCCGCCGGCGGGGACGGAGCCGTGCTGAGGGCCGACGTGGCGGATGTAGGCGTCGTCGGCGATCACGGAGAGGTCGCAGGCCATCTGGAGCTCGTTGCCGCCCCCGACGCAGACGCCGTTGATGCGGGCGAGCGTCGGCTTGCCGATCTCGCGGAGGCGGTCGTGCGCGTCCTTGAAGGCGCCGAACCACTTCCAGTACTCGCCCGGCTTGCCGAGGTAGTCCCGGCGCCACGCCTTGAGGTCGGCTCCGACGCAGAAGGCCCGCCCCGCGCCCGTCAGGACGACGACGCGGACCGAGTCGTCCCAGGAGGCGTCCTCCGCTGCGCGGGCGATCTCCCGGAGCATGCGGAAGTCGAACGCGTTCAGCACCTCCGGGCGGTCGAGCGTGATCGTGGCGCGCGGAGGTGCCTTCTCGTAGACGATCGCCTCGAAGCCGAGCTGCGCGGGATCGCGGGGCGCCGGATAGTCCGGCTCGCTCACTCGTCGACCTCGGCGAAGTGGACGTGGAAGGGAACACCGAGCTCCACGGCGTCCTTGCCGGTCGCCGCGAACTCCTCGGTGCGGGCGGCCGTCTTGAAGGCGGCCATGTCGGCGAACTCCCACTCGGCGTAGTACGGGTAGCGCGGCTCGCCCAGCGGCGAGCCGAAGACGCGGCCGTGCCGGAACGTGCCGCCTGGCACGCGGCGGCAGAGCTCGGCGTGCTCCTCGTAGCGCGCGGCGTCCGGCTCCTGCTCGTAGACGACGAAGACCCTGACCATGGCTGCTCCTCTCGCGGCGGGATGCTAACCGGTCTATCATCGCGCTCTTCCTCAGGGCCGACCGGGAGGTACGCGTGGACGTCGCCGAGGCCCGGCGGCGTGTCGCCGGGGCGCCGGTCGCGAGGCTGGCGACGATCGACGAGCGGGGGCGGCAGCATCTCGTCCCCATCTGCTTCGCGGTCGAGGGCGACGTGCTCTACTCGGCCGTCGACTCCAAGCCGAAGCAGACGACGCGGCTGCAGCGACTGGACAATATCCGGCTCCACCCGGCTGTGACCGTCCTCGTCGACCACTACGAGGACGACTGGTCGAGGCTCTGGTGGGTGCGGCTGCGGGGCGCCGCCCGCGTGGTGACGGGCGGGCCGGAGCTGGAGCACGGGGTCGCGCTCCTGGTCGAGAAGTACGGGCAGTACCGGGAGCGCCCGCCGCAGGGACCGGCGATCGTCGTCCGCGTCGAGGAGTGGCGCGTCTGGTCGGCGGCCTAGGCGGCCGCCGCGACGAGCGACTCCTCCAGCAGCTCCAGCCCGCGCTCGAGGTCGTCGTCCGAGATCACGAGCGGCACGAGGATGCGGACGACGTTGCCGTGGAGCCCGCAGGAGAGAAGCAGGAGCCCGCGCTCGCGCGCCGCCGCAGTGGTGGCGGCCGCGAGGGCTCCGGCGGGCGCCTTCGTCGCTCGGTCCTCGACGAGCTCGAGCGCCTGCATCGGGCCGAGCCCGCGCACCTCGCCGACCGCCTCGACACGCCCGGCGATGCCTTCGAGAGCGGCGCCGATGCGGTCGCCCAGCTCGCGCGCGCGCCGCTGGAACGGCTCGGTGACGACCTCGTCCAGCACGGCGAGAGCCGCCGCGCAGGCGGCCGGATTGCCGCCGAACGTCCCGCCCAGGCCGCCGGGAGCGACCGCGTCGACGATCTCCGCCGGCCCCGTGACGGCGGCGAGCGGGAGCCCGCCGCCCAGCGACTTGCCGGAGACGAGCAGGTCCGGCTCGACGCCGAAGTGCTCGATCGCCCAGACCGGCCCGGTGCGGCCGACGCCGCTCTGGATCTCGTCGTCGACGTACACGATCCCGTGGCGGCCGCAGAGCGCGCGCAGACGAGGGGGGAAGTCGCGCGGCATCGGGATGAACCCGCCTTCGCCCTGGACGGGCTCCAGGACGACGCATGCGACCGCCTCGGGATCGATCTCGGATCGGAACAGCGTCTCCAGCCCGTCGATCGCGTCGTCGGTCGTGACGCCGCGGTACGGGTAGGGCGCGGGCGCGCGGTAGACCTCCGGCGCGAAGGGGCCGAAGCCGCGCTTGTACGTCACCTTGCTCGTCATCGTCATCGTCAGGAGCGTGCGCCCGTGGAACGCGCGGTCGAAGACGACGACCGCGGGCCGGCCCGTCGCGGCGCGCGCGATCTTGACCGCGTTCTCGACCGCCTCGGCCCCCGAGTTGACGAGGACGCTCTTCTGCTCGCCGCTCCGGCAGGGCGAGAGCTCGGCGAGCCGGCGGCAGAGCTCGACGTACGGCTCGTACATGCCGACCATGAAACACTGGTGCAGGTAGCGGTCGACTTGCTCGTGGATCGCGGCCACGGCGGCCGGGAGCCCGTGCCCCGCGTTCTGGCAGCCGAGCCCGCCCGCGAAGTCGACGTACTCGCGCCCGTCGACGTCCTCGATGCGGGCGCCTTCGGCGCGCGCGACGACGAGCGGCGGGGTGGAGACGCCGGCGGCCACGTAGCGCGCGCGAGCCTCGAGCACCGCGTCCGTCGCGCTGCGCTCGCGGAGGGACATCGGTCGAGGGTACCCCGGTCGGCGGCGGCCCACCATGGCCCGCGCGGCCCAATCGCGGGCGTTATCCTCGCCGCCGTGTCGGCGACCTCGGTGGCGGTCGTGCTCTCTCTCGTGGCCGGTCTCGCCGGCTCGATCCAGGTCGCGATCAGCGGCGCGTTCGGCAGGCGGATCGGCGTCCTCGAGGCGACCGCCTTCGGGTCGATCGGGGCGGCACTGATCGTGTGCGCGGCCGTCCTGGTCGTGCGCCAGGGGTTCGGCGGGGTCGCGTCCGGCCTTCGCGAGCCGCCCTGGCTCTGGCTGAACGGCGCCATGGGCGCGATCGTCGTCACGACGATCACCTTCACCGCGCCGCGCATCGGGACGTTCGCGACGATCGGCCTCCTGATCGCCGGGCAGCTCGCGATGGGCGTCCTCATCGACGCCTTCGGGCTCTTCGGGCTCGAGCGGATCCCGGTCACCCCCGCGCGCGTCGTCGGCCTCGCCCTCCTCGCCGCCGGCGCGCTCCTCGTCCTCAAGCGGTAACCCGACCGGCCACGCCTCGGGTGGACGTGCCGGTGCCAGGCACCGACGTGGCCGCCGCGGACCTGTCTGCGCATGCCGCCGCGCGAGATCCGGGGAAGTGACATGGTGCGTTCAGGCGTCTCCCGTCCGGCCACGCCGGGGTCAGGCACCGACGTGGCCGCGAGGGCCGCGGCTCGTCGTCCGCGGAGAAAGCCTTGCTACAGGCCCCAGGGGTTGGTCGGGCGGGCGCCTGACGCCAGGAGGACGCTCTTCGTCTCCAGGTACATCTGGAGCGTCTCGAGCCCCTGCTCGCGGCCGAAGCCGGACTGCTTGTAGCCGCCGAACGGCACGCCGGGGAACGCCCCGTAGGGGAGGTTGATCGTGAACGTCCCCGACTTGACGCCGCGCGCGAGCCGGTGGCCGCGCGCGGGGTCGCCCGTCCAGACCGTGGCGACGAGCCCGTAGCGCACGTCGTTGGCGATCCGGACGGCGTCCTGCTCGTCCGCGAAGGGGATCACGGCGAGCACGGGGCCGAAGATCTCCTCCTGCGCGACCGTCCGGTCGGCGCCCACCGACGCGAGCACCGTCGGCGGGTAGAAGGCGCCGGCGCCCTCCGCCGGCTCCCCTCCGGCGACGACCTCCGCCCCTTCCTCACGCCCCGTCTCGACGAGGCCGTGCACCCGCTCGCGGTGCGCCTGGGAGACGAGCGAGCCCATCTGCGTCTCGGGGTCGAGCGGGTCGCCGACCTTCACCGCCCCGGCCTTGGCCGCCACGAGCGCGACGACGTCGTCGTAGACGCTCTCCTCGACGAGCAGTCGCGAGCGCGCGTCGCAGCTCTGGCCGGCCGAGTAGTAGATGCCGTACGCGGTCGAGGCGACGGCGTCCTCGAGGTCGGCGTCCGCGAACACGATCGCCGGGCTCTTGCCGCCGAGCTCCAGCGAGACCCGCTTCACCGGGTCGGCACAGAGGCGCATGATCTCCGAGCCCGTCGCAGTCGAGCCCGTGAAGGCGACCTTGTCGACGCCGGGATGACGAACGAGGTGCGCGCCGGTCGTCGGCCCGTCCCCGGGGACGACGTTGACGACGCCGGGCGGGATCCCCGCCTCGGCCGCGAGCTCGGCGACCCGGAGGGCCGTGAGCGGGGTGGCGGCATCGGGCTTCAGCACGGTCGTGCAGCCGGCGGCGAGCGCCGGCGCGAGCTTCCAAGCGGCGAGCATGACCGGGTAGTTCCAGGGGACGATCTGCGCGCACACTCCGACGGGCTCCTTCAGCGTGTACGCCAG
Organism: Thermoleophilia bacterium; assembly: GCA_025923055.1. Classification (GTDB taxonomy): domain Bacteria; phylum Actinomycetota; class Thermoleophilia; order Gaiellales; family Gaiellaceae; genus JAIBJN01. Next base: position 14,244 of record JAICGP010000026.1, on the reverse strand, counting down.
GATGGAGCCGCCGATCGGACGGGTGGCGCCCTCGATCGAGCCGACCGCCGAGGCCATGTAGCGGAAGCTCTCGGCCGCCACGGCGACCTCGGCCTTCGTCGACGCGAGCGCCTTGCCGACGTTCCGCGTCTCCAGCTCGGCGAGCTCCTTGCGGTTGGCGACGATCGCGTCGGCGAGCGCGTGCAGGAGGCGCGAGCGCTCGTTGGGCGGCGTCTTCCCCCACGGGCCTTCGAGCGCGGCGCGGGCCGCCGCGACGGCACGGTCGACGTCGCCGGGGCCCGCGACCGCCGCGCGCGCGAGCGCAGCCCCGGTCGCCGGCTCGATGAGGTCGCGGACCTCACCGTCCGACGGCTCTGCCGACTCGCCCTCGATGAAGAGCCCGTACTCGCGCTCGGCCGCGACCGCCATCGCCGCCACGATATCGCGGTCGCATAGAGTCGGCGCCGTGACGCAGTCGAGAGTCCTCTTCTTCGGGCTCGCGGTGACCTACCTCGGCGGCGTCGTCGTCCAGTTCTTCCTGGCCGGGCTGGGCGCTTTCGCCGCGACGGGCTACGACCCCCACCGCGCTCTCGGCCTGATCCTCGCGCTCCTCAGCCTCGTCCTCGTCGTGCTCGCGTTCGTCGGGAAGGTGCCCCGAACGCTGCTCGGCTTCGCGCTCCTGCTGCTCGGGCTGAACGTCCTCCAGGCGATCCTCGTCCAGATCGACGTCCGCGAGGTCGCCGCGCTCCACGTCGTGAACGCGCTCGCGATCGTCTACGTCGCGCTCCAGATCGTGGAGCGCTCACGGCGCTACCTCGTCTCGAAGCTGGCCGCGTAGCGGACGCTAGCGCTCGAAGAGCGCCGCCTGGCCCTGCCCCACGCCGACGCACAGAGTCGCGAGCCCGTAGCGGCCGACTCGGCGGCGGAGCTCGTGGAGCAGCGTGACGACGAGCCGCGCGCCGCTCATGCCGAGCGGGTGGCCGATGGCGATGGCGCCGCCGTTCACGTTCACCTTCTCCGGATCGAGCCCGAGCTCGCGGATCACCTCCAGGCTCTGCGACGCGAACGCCTCGTTCAGCTCGACGAGGTCGAGGTCCGCCGGCTCGATGCCGGCACGGGCGAGGAGCTTCCGCACCGCCGGGACGGGTCCGATGCCCATGAGGCGCGGGTCGACGCCGGCGACCGCGCTCCCGGCGAAGCGGCCCAGCGGCTCGGCGCCGAGCGAGCGCGCGCGCTCCTCGCTCGCGACCACGAGCGCCGCGGCGCCGTCGTTCAGCCCGCTCGAGTTTCCGGCCGTCACGCTCCCGTCCGCTCGAAAGGCCGGCCGGAGCGCCGCGAGCTTCTCGAGCGACGTGTCCGGCCGCGGATGCTCGTCGCGGGCGACTTCCCCGACCGGGACGAGCTCGTCGTCGAAGCGCCCCGCCTCCGCGGCGGCGGCGTGCCGGCGGTGGCTCGCGAGCGCGAAGGCGTCCTGCTCCTCCCGCGAGACACCGTAGCGCTCGGCGACGTTCTCGCCGGTCTCGCCCATCGACTCGAGCGGGATGAGCTCCTCCATCCTCGGGTTCGGGAAGCGCCAGCCGAGGGTCGTGTCCCAGACGGTGTGGTTGCCGCGCGGGAAGGCGCGCTCGGGCTTGCCCATCACGAGCGGCGCGCGACTCATCGACTCGACGCCGCCGGCGACGAAGAGGTCGCCGTCGCCCGCGCGGACGGCGTGACAGGCGGAGACCACGGCCGAGAGGCCCGAGGCGCAGAGGCGGTTGACGGTGACGCCCGCCACCTCCTGCGGCAGCCCGGCGAGGAGCGCCGCCATCCGGGCGACGTTGCGGTTGTCCTCTCCGGCCTGGTTCGCGGCACCGAAGTAGACGTCCTCGATCTCGCCCGTCGGGACGCCCGCTCGCTCCACCGCCTCGCGGATCACGAGCGCGGCGAGGTCGTCCGGACGCTCCCCGGCGAGGGCGCCGCCGTACCGGCCCACGGGCGTCCGGACCGCGGAGAGAATGACGGCCTCGGGCACGAGGCCAAGTGTATGCGCGCGCTATGCGGCGCCCGCTCCGGCGCTAGACGAACTCGACGCGGACGGGCCGCCCGAAGGCGCCGGCCTCCTCGCCGCGGCGGAGCAGCTCGGCCACGGCCTGCCGCCCCTCGTCGCCGTAGTCCTCCGTGAGCTCGTTCACGTACATGCCGACGAAGCGGTCGGCGAGCTCGGGCGTCAGCCCGCGCCCGAATCGCATCGCATACGCGAGCGCCTCCTCCCGGTTGGCGAGCCCGGCACGGATCGAGTCGCGCAGCACCTCGGAGAGGTCCAGGAGCCGTTGGTCGCCCACGTCCCGACGGGCGACGTTGATCCCGAGCGGGAGCGGCAGGCCCGTCTCCAGGAGCCACCATTCGCCGAGGTCGACCACACGCTCGAGGCCGCGCTGGCCGTACGTGAGCTGGCCCTCGTGGATGAGCAGCCCGGCCTCGGCCCGGCCGTCCTCGACCTCCTCCATGATCCGGTCGAACGGCACTTCCCGGTAGGCGAAGTCGCCGCCCAGGTAGAAGCGCAGCACGAGGAAGGCCGTGGTCATGCGCCCGGGGACGGCCACCTCGACGCCGCCGAGGTCGGAGCGGGTGAGCGGCCGCTTCGAGACGACCACCGGCCCGTACCCCGAGCCCATGCTCGCGCCGTGCGGGAGGATCACGTAGCGGTCCTGGACGAACGGGTACGTGTGGAGCGAGATCGCGGTCACCTCGAGCCTGCCCTCGAGCGCCCACTCGTTCAGGGTCTGGATGTCCTCGAGCACGTGCTGAAACTCGAACCCCCGGGGATCCGTCCGGCCCGACGCGAGCCCCCAGAACATGAACGCGTCATCCGGATCCGGGCTATGTCCGAGGCGAATGCGCAGGTCGGCGAGGCTAGCAAGCCCCCGGCGTGACTGTCCGGCGACCCGCCCGGCGACTAGAATTTGAGACGTGTCTAAACCTCACCTCTCGGCCGCCATCCAGGACTACTTGAAGGAGATCTACAAGCTCCAGTCCGAGGGGACGCGGCCGACGACGACGGCCATCGCCCGCCGCATGGGCGTCGCTCCCTCGTCGGCGACATCGATGCTGAAGAAGCTCGCCGCCCTGGGGCTCGCCGAGCACTCGCCATACCGCGGCGTCGAGCTCTCCGAGGCGGGGTCGAAGATCGCGCTCGAGGTGATCCGCCACCACCGGCTGCTCGAGGTCTACCTCGCCGAGACTCTGAAGCTCTCGATCGACGCCGTGCACGAGGAGGCCGACCGCCTCGAGCACGTCCTCTCCGAGGAGCTGGAGGCGCGGATCGACGAGCAGCTCGGCTACCCGACGCACGACCCGCACGGCGACCCGATCCCGGATGCCGGCCTACGGATGCAGAAGCGCCGCCTGCGCTCGCTGGACGCCCTCCAGCCCGGCGAGGAGGCGACGGTGGAGCGCGTCCCCGACGACGACGCCGACCTGCTCCGCTACCTCGCCCGCCTTCGCCTGGTCCCCGGCGGCCACGTCACGATGCGCCGCGCCGAGCCCTTCGACGGGCCCATGACGGTGCTCGTCGACGGCGACGAGCACGCCATCTCGCGCGAGCTCGCGATGCAGATCGGGATCGCGTAGCGCTCTACGGCTTGTGGCCGAAGAACCAGCGCTCGAGCGGCTTCAGGAGCTCGTCCTCCTCGAAGAGCGCCACCTGCTCGGAGAGACCCTCCTCGGCGGAGACCTCGAGGTCGTCGCGGAGCGCGTTGTTGGCCGCCTCGAGGGCGTCGCCCATCTCGTAGCCCTCGAAGAGGAAGTCGTCCGGACGCGGGCGCGGCGTGCGCCGGTTGCCGATGTCGATGGCACGCCCGACCGCCCAGAGCGCCCCGGGGCGGCGCTCGATCCAGACGAGGATCTGCTCGCGGCGGCCGTCCTCGCCGACCCCGTGCAGGACCCGCTCGGCGAATCGCATGCCCTCAGGCTCCACCGAGGCAAGGATACAATCGCGCCGTGGGGTTCTTCTCCCGACTCTTCGGCAGGGGCGACAAGCCTGCCTCGGACGCTCCTCGCGGGCTCTCGAAGGAGGAGGCTCTCGCCGCCTACGTCGTCCGCGAGCACCGGCAGGGCCGCTCGCTCGAGGACATCCTCGACGACCCGTACCTCAAGAACCGGGCGACGGACGAGCAGCGCCTCCGACTGCTCGAGCGGCCCGAGGTGATCCGCGCGGTCGGCGAGGACACGGCGGCCATGGCGGCCGAGCAGGTCCGCGAGAGCACCTAGCGAGGGATGCCCGCGGGCCTCCGAGGCGAGCGGGTGACGCTCCGCCCGCTCGAGGCTGCCGACGTGCCGCGGCTGGTCGAGATCGCGGCCGAGCCCGAGGTGGCGCGCTGGTGGCGCGAGGTGACCGAGGAGGACCTCCTGGCCAAGATCGGCCCCGACGCCGACGTCCTCGCGTTCGCGGTCGAGCACGACGGCGAGGTGATCGGGCTCGCCGAGGCCTCCGAGGAGAACGAGCCGGACTACCGGCACGCGGGCATCGACCTCTTCCTCGGAACGGCGTGGCAGGGGCGGGGGCTCGGCCCGGACACCGTCCGTACGCTCGCCCGCCACCTCGTCCGCGACCGGGGCCATCACCGGCTCACGATCGACCCGGCCGCCGCCAACGAGCGCGCCGTCCACAGCTACGAGAAGGTCGGCTTCAAGCGCGTCGGCGTCCTCCGCCGCTACGAGCGCGGCGCGGACGGAACGTGGCAGGACGGCCTCCTGCTCGACCTGCTCGCGGAGGAGCTCGACTAGTAGGAGGGCTCAGAGCTCGACGCCGCGGCCGCGCTCGCGGGCGCGCTCCACGACGAGCGCGGCGACCGCCAGGTCCTCCGCGGCGATGCCGACGCTCTTGAAGAGAACGATGTCGTCGTTGCTCTGCCGCCCGGCCACCAATTCCCCGACGACCTCGGCGAGCTCGTGGACCTCCAGCCAGTCGAGGACGCCGCGCTCGACCGGCTCGACGAGGTCGCCCGCCTCGAGCCGCGCCTGCTCGCGGAAGTCGCAGCAGACGAACGAGGCCCGCTCGAGCACCGCGTTGTCGACCTCGCGCGCCTGGATCCGGTTCGCCCCCGCCGCGCAGACGAGCGCCCCCGGACGGAGCCACTCGCCCCGCAGCACGGGGTCGCGGGACGTCGTGATCGTGACGACGACGTCCGCCTCCGCGGCGTCGCGGTTGTACTCGCCGGGCTCGCAGTCGAAGCGGCGGCAGAAGTCTGCGAGGCGCTCCGGGTCCCGCGAGTACGCGACCACCCGCTCCAGCTCCGGCAGCACGACCCGCAGGCACGCGAGCTGGCTCTCCGCCTGCCACCCGGTCCCGATGAGGCCGAGCGAGCTGGCTCCCGGCCGGGCCAGGTGCCGTGCCGCGACCGCGCTCGCCGCCCCGGTCCTGAGCTGTCCGAGCCGGTCGGCCTCGACGAGGGCGAGGAGCTCCGGACGGTCGGCAGCGAAGAGGGCGACGACGAACACCGCTCCCTCCGCGAAGCCGGTGTAGGTCTTCAGGCCGGCGACGCCCAGCTCGAGGTCGGCGGCGGCGAGAGTGTGGAAGAGGCCCTCGTCGAGAGGTAGCCGGAACCGCGGTCTCATCTCCACGGAGTCGCGCGCGAGCCGGGCAAAGCACCCCTCGACCGCCTCGACCGCGTCGGCCGGAGTGAGCAGCTCCTCGACGTCGGCTTCGCGAAGGTAGAGCGGCACGGGGCCGGATAGTGTAGGCCGGGTGCAGCGGGCGGCCATCGTAACGGGCGCCTCGAGCGGGATCGGGCTCGGGATCGCACGGGCCCTCGCGGAGGACGGGTACGGCGTCGCGCTCGCGGCCCGGCGCGCCCGGATGCTCGAGGAGATCGCGGCCGAGCTCGGCGGCTCCGCGCTGCCGGTGCCGACCGACGTGACCGACGCCCGCGCGGTCGAGGCCCTCGTTCGCACCGCCGTGGAGCGGTTCGGCCGCGTGGACGTCGTCGCCGCCTCCGCGGGCGTGGGCCACTGGGCGCCTCTCGAGCAGCTCGACGAGGCGGCCTGGGACGAGACGATCGACGTGAACCTGAAGGGGACCTACCTGCTCGCCCGCGCGACGCTGCCCCACCTGCGCGAGAGCCGCGGCTACCTGATCACGCTGTCCTCCGTCTCCGGCACGATCGGGCAGGCCGGCGGCTCGGCGTACAACGCGTCCAAGTGGGGCGTCCGCGGGCTGACGCAGTCGTTCCTGAAGGAGGCACGGGACGACGGGGTGCGCGCGACCGCGATCTGCCCGGGCCTCGTCGCGACGCCCATGGTCGGACGGCCCGAGAGCGACGACGTCATCGCGGTCTCGGACGTCGTCGCGACGGTCCGCTGGTTGCTCGCCCTGCGCCCGATCGTGCAGGTGAAGGATGTCGTCCTCGAGCGGACGCTGGCTTAGCCTTCCCGCCGGAGTGCTCCGGGACGACAGAGCGGTCGTCGAGGCGGACGGGCACTCGATCCTCCTCCTCCGCGTGGGCGGCGAGCTGCACGCGCTCGCGAACGCCTGCCCGCACGAGGGCAACCCGCTCGTCGAGGGCGAGGTCCTGGGCGACGTGCTCGAGTGCGCCTACCACGGCTGGCGCTTCGACCTGGCGACCGGCTCGTGCCTGCTCGGAACTCGCCCGGCACGACGCTACGAGGCGGAGCTGCGCGGCGAGGAGATCCGCATCCGCCTCGACGACTAGTAGGAGGTTTGGCGAAATCCAGGCTGTGCCGCCGGGACGACGAGCAACATTCCGCCAACCCCTCTAGAGCCGGATCCGGCTCCAGGGGACGCCGGGGTCCGGGTACTCGTCCGGGTGGAGCAGGTGGGCCAGCAGCTCGACGCCGTCGACGACTCGCGGGCCGGGGCGCGAGAACGTCGCGTTCGCGTCGACGGCGAAGACGCGGCTCTCCTGGCGCGCAGGCGTGCCGAGCAGGTGTGCGGACACGTCGAGCGGGACGACCTCCCTGAGCGTCCTGTCGAGATCGAAGCCGCAGGGGGCGAGGACGACGACTTCCGGCTCGAGCTCGGCAACGTCCGCCCAGCGCATCCGGTGAGACGGCTCGCCGGACATCCCCGCGACGTCCGTCCCGCCGGCGGCCGCGACCATGTCCGGCACCCAGTGGCCCGCGCTGTAGGGCGGCTCGAGCCACTCGGTGACGAGGACGCGGGGCGAGCTCTCGACGCCGGCGAGCGCCGCGGCGACCCGGTCGAGGCGCGTCCGGACTCCGGCGGCGAGCTCCTCCGCCTCGCCGTCGGCGCCGAGTCGCGCGCCGAGCGCCTCGATGGCGGCGACGATGCCCGGCAGCGTCGAGGGGGAGAAGTCGAGCACCTCGGCGTCGAGCGGGCGCGTGCCCGCGATCCCCTCCACCTGGTCGCTCGAGACGGCGCACACGTCGCAGAGCTCCTGCATCACGACGACGTCGGCGTCGACCTCCGCCCAGCGCTCGTCCTCGATCCCGTAGAGAGCGCGGCCCTCGCGGGCCGTGCCGCTGACGGCCCGGTCGATCTCCGCGCTCGTGAGGTCGCCCGTCTGGATGAGCGAGGCCGTGACGACGGGCCGGGAGGTCGCCTCCGGCGGCCAGTCGCACTCGTGCGTCACGCCGACGACCCGGTCCCCGAGGCCCAGCGCGAAGAGCACCTCGGTCGCGGCGGGCACGAGGGAGCAGATCCTCACCCGCCAAGGGTAGCTGCGTCAGCGCGGGATGAAGCTCAGCTTCCCGCTCGACTCGAGCACCGCCCAGCGCACCTGGTCGAGCGAGGGGATCTGCTGCAGGCGCGCCTCGGCAGCGACCTCCTCGGGCGTCATCCGCTCGCGGCGCAGGTTGTGCTCGATCAGCTTCCCGTCCTCTACGAGCACGAGCGGCTCGCCCTCGAACAGTGGGCGCACGCGCCTGAAGCGGAAGACGATGTACGAGACCGCGACCGTCAGGAAGGCGAAGGTGCCGCCCGCGAGCAGGAGCCCCGTAAAGGAGTAGTCGCTTTGCGTGACGCCCTGCTGGATCAGGTCGCCGAGCACGATCAGGAGGATGAGGTCGAACGGCTGGAGCGAGGAGAGCTCGCGGCGGCCCATCACGCGCGTGACGATCAGGACGAACAGGAACGCGCAGACGGCTCTGACGACGATATCCATCGGTTACGGGAGCACCGTGACGGTGCGGTCGACCCGGGCGAGGAGCTCCTGCCCGTCGTAGAGGCCGACGTCGGCGGAGCGACGGCCGACGTTCGTCGGGTTCACCTGGAACTGCATGTAGAGGACGAGCTCGTCGCCGGCGGCGAGCGGGCCGAAGGAGAGGGCGAGGTCGCCGTCCCGGCTCGCTTCCTCGGTCGGCGCCGGCTCGATCGTGTTGATGTGCATGCTCTCCAGCCAGCCGGGCGCGAGGACGACGGTGGCGTTCTCGATCGCATCCCGGGCGCGGATCGTGAACCTCCCCTGGAAGAAGAGCCCCCCGCGGAGGCGCGCCGGGGCCGACACCTCGAGCGACGCGCGCTCGGCGGCGGCCGACGACTGCCGCGGGCTCTGGCCGAGGAGGCCGAAGAGGGCGGCGACCGCGAGCGCGGCGAGGAAGCTCATGACGACGCGGCGGGCGACGAGCTCGCGGCGGCCGGACGGATCGCGGTGACGTCCGACGTCGAGGTGCTCGGGGAACTCGACCACGCGCGAGAGTTCGGCGGCCGCTCCCGCCGTCCTGCGAGCCGGGATAGCCTGCGCACGTGAGCACGTTCGAGGACCTGGCCGGCATGGAGCCGCTGCGCATCTGGGACGGCGTCGCCGCGCGGGCCGTCGAGGGCGAGCGAAGCTCGTTCGCCGTGGTGGAGCTCGACCCCGGCAGCGTCGTCCCCGAGCACGCCCACGCGAACGAGCAGCTCGGCCTCGTCCTGCGCGGCTCGGTCGAGTTTCGCGTCGGCGACGAGACGCGCGAGCTCGGCCCCGGCTCGACGTGGTGCATCCCGGGAGACGTCCCCCACGAGGTCACGGCCGGCGCGGAGGGCGCCGTCGTGATCGACGTCTTCGCCCCGGCGCGCGCCGACTGGGCCGCGATCGAGCGCGACCCGCCGCGCGAGCCTCTCTGGCCCTAGTCCAGGTGGCCACGGCGGGCGCGTCCCCCGGGGCCATGCCGGGGTCAGGCCCCGTCGTGTCCGCCGGGGACACGACCGAGCACGGGACCATGCGGCGGAGCGCCGCGGGACGGTTCCCCCGCGGACACGTCGGTCGCGGCCACGGCGGGGTCAGGCCCCGGCACGTCCCGCCCGGACGCGTCCTCGCCGCCCGGCGTGGCGGGTGAGGACGGGCAGGCCGGAATGCGCCCGGCATGATTCGAACATGCGACCTCTGCCTCCGCAGGGCAGCGCTCTATCCCCTGAGCTACGGGCGCGAGGGAGTAGCTCAGTCTAGCGGCCGGGCGGCGGAACGGCCGACCGCGAGCTCGGCGTCGCCGGGCACCTCGACGCGCACGTAGGCGAGCGCCACGACGCCCTCGGCGTCGCGGGCCGCGCTCGTCACGCGGCCGACCGCCTTGTCGCCGTGGCGGACCTCCGCTTCGGCCTCGGGCAGCTCGTCGCCGTCGAGCCTGAGGACGCGGAGACCGCGGTTCGCATGCCCGCGGTAGTGAAGGCGCGCGATCGGCTCCTGCCCGGGGTAGCAGCCCTTGGTGAGGCTGACGGCGCGCTCGACGAGCCCGGCCTCGGCCGGCAGAGTCCGGTCGTCGATCTCGCGGCCATAGCGTGGCGTGCCGGCGCGGATGCGGAGCGCCTCGAGCGCCTCGTCGTCCAGGCTCGGCTCGAGATCGGCGTCGAGGACCTCGACCGCGGGCTCGCCGTAGTCGCCGTTGGGAATCCCGTCGCCGCCGCCGAAGACGACGGTCGACGTGTGCGCCTCCGGCTCGATCTCGACCTTCGCGGCGAACCGCGAGCGCGCCAGCGCCTCGCGCAGGGCGTCGCCGAGCTCCGGCTCCGTGAGCAGGAGGTAGTCCTCCCGGCCGCGCCGCAGGACGCGAAGGGGCGCGATCACCCGCGCCTTCGGCGTCAGGAGCAGCGCCTCGCAGGACTCGCCTGGGGCGAGCGCCGCCACGTCGTTGGAGAGCATTCGTTGGAGGTAGTCCTCGGCGTCCGGACCCGTGACGCCGACGAAGGCGCGCCCCCGCCTCGCGACGGCTCGGATGCGACTGGCGAGCTCCACGAGAACAGTGTACGGAGCGGCTGACAGCGGACCGGATCGCTCCTATACTCGCGGCGCCGTCAACGACACAAGGGGGGTCATGATGGCCAGACGCACTCTCGCGGCGCTCGGCGCCGCCCTCGTCGTGCTCTTTCCGGCGGGGACCGCAGGAGCAGACGTCAAGATCAGCGACCGCGCGTACGTCCGCCACGACGGCGGGACCGACGTGACGATCGCCGCCTGCTCCGTCAACAACCGCCAGCAGAACGAGCCGTCTGCGGCGGTCGCCCCGCACGACGCGGACCTCATGGTCGCGGGCGCGAACGACTACTGCCCGGTACCCACGGCCGGCGACTCGTGGGCGGGCTTCTACTACTCGTCGGACGGCGGCGCGACGTGGACGAACAGCCTCCTGCCCGGCTACTCGACGGACACGTCGGCAGAGGGACAGGCCTCGCCGCTCCACGGACTGGTCACCGCCGCGGGCGATCCCGTGCAGGAGTGGGACAACGCCGGCCACGTCTACTACGGCGGCATCGCGTTCAACCGGACGCAGCCGGCGAACGGCTCCATCTGGCTGGCCCGCTACAGCTGGCAGGCCGGGCCGGCGCCCGATTACGAGTTCACGACGCTCGTCTCGCGCGGGGCCTCGAGCCCGCTGTTCATCGGCAACTTCGAGGACAAGGTGCAGCTCGGCGTCGACCGGGGGGCGACGAGCCCGCACGCCGGCAACGTCTACATGTGCTGGACTCGCTTCAACGCGAACCCGACCGCGAACTCGGTCTTCTTCGCCCGCTCGACGGACGGAGGCCGGACGTTCTCGCTGCGGCGGATCTCCGGCACCGTCGCCGGGAGCCAGTTCTGCGACATCGCCGTGACGCGGAGCGGCGACGTGTACGTCGCCTGGCGCCAGTTCGAAGGTGCCCGCGGGAACCAGCCGCAGCCGAACGCCGTCGTCTACGCCAAGTCGACGAACGGCGGCCGCTCCTTCACGCGGCCCGACGTAGCGGCGGAGTTTCTGCCCTGGGACCTCACCGACCACTACGGCGACCCGGTCGCCGCCGGGCGGGCCTCCTACGAGGCGTGCCTCGCCGCCGACCGAACGCCCGGCCAGTGCCGCGGCCCCGAGCCTCGGAACGACGCCCGCGACTGCGGCGACGGCCCGTTCGCGTGCCAGTCCGGATATGTCTTCCATCGCCAGGCGAGCCAGGTGAGGATCACCGCCGACCCGCGGGCGACCGGCAACCCGAACGCCGTCTACGTCGTCTACGACGCGACGGTGCCCGGAACGCAGACGCCGACGGGCACGAGCTACGGCACGCTGGGCGTGTCCGGCACCGGCAGCCAGGGCGCGATCTACTTCACGAAGACGACGAGCGGAGGAGCGAGCTGGACGGCCCCGAGCCGGATCGACCCGCAGACGACGGGGCATCAGTTCTTCGCCGACGTCTCCGCGGAATCGGGCGTCCTCCACGCTGTCTGGCAGGACAGCCGCAACGACTGCGCGAGCGGCCCGCCCTCGACCCCGTCGGGCGGAGACTTCCGCACGGTCGCGATCGCGAACCGCTGGACGGAGGAGAATCCGCCGGGCGGCGTCAACTGCGAGCCGGGCGGTCCGGGCTCCGACACGGGGGGCGTGGACGCCGTCTACGCGACGTCGGCGGACGACGGCGCGACGTGGACGACGGAGATCGTCTCCACGGCGCTGACGATGCCCCAGTACGAGCAGTTCGGCTTCCGGGACGTCCCGTTCTTCGGGGACTACAACTACGTCGCGGCCTCCGGCTCGACCGTCCTCATGAACTGGACCGACCAGCGGGACACGCTGCCCGGCACCGATCCGCGCTACCCGGTGGACGGCGTCGACGGCTTCGACGTCCTCAACTGCCTCAACGCGGAGACGGGCGCCGACCCGTGCGCGAACGACGGCGGCCTCGACCAGAACATCTACGGCTTCGTGGCCGAGTAGGCGAAACGCGGAGGGGCCGGCTCTCGCCGGCCCCTCCCCGTCAATCGCTCCCCGAAGGGGAGTTACATCATGTCGGGCATACCGCCCGGCATGCCGGCCGCGGCCGGCTGCTTCTCGGGGGCCTCCGCGACGACGGCCTCGGTCGTGAGGATGTTCTTCGCGATCGAGGCGGCGTTCTGGAGCGCCGAGCGGGTGACCATGGTCGGGTCGATGATCCCCGCCTTCACGAGGTCCTCGTACGCGCCCGTGTCGACGTTGAGCCCGTGGCCCTTCGTGCCGGTCCGGATCTTGTCGACGACGATGGAGCCCTCGAGGCCCGCGTTCTGTGCGAGCTGGCGGATCGGCTCCTCGAGGGCCCGAACCACGATGGACGCGCCGGTGCGCTCGTCGCCCTCGAGCGAGTCCGCCTTGATCGCCTTGACGGCGTTCAGAAGCGCGACGCCGCCGCCGGGCACGATGCCCTCCTCGAGGGCCGCCCGCGTGGCCTGCAGGGCGTCCTCGACCCGATGCTTCTTCTCCTTCATCTCCGTCTCGGTGGCCGCGCCGACCTTGATGACGGCGACGCCGCCGGCCAGCTTCGCGAGCCGCTCCTGCAGCTTCTCGCGGTCGAAGTCCGAGTCGGTGGTCTCGATCTCCGACTTGAGCTGCTTGATGCGGCCCTTGATCGCCTCCGAGTCGCCCGCGCCGTCGATGATCGTGGTCGTGTCCTTGTCGACGACGATCTTGCGGGCGCGGCCGAGCTGGGAGAGCTTCGTGTTCTCGAGCTTGAGGCCCATCTCCTCGGTGATGACCTCGCCCCCGCTGAGGATGGCGATGTCCTCGAGCATGCGCTTGCGGCGATCGCCGAAGCCGGGGGCCTTCACGGCCACGGCCGTGAACGTCCCGCGCAGCTTGTTGACGACGATGGTCGCGAGCGACTCGCCCTCCACGTCCTCGGCCACGATGAGCAGCGGCCGGCCGGCCTGGATGACCTGCTCGAGCACCGGCAGGACGTCCTTCACCGCGCCGATCTTCTGGTTGGCGATGAGGACGTAGGGGTCGTCGAGCACGGCCTCCATGCGCTCGGCGTCGGTGATCATGTAGGGCGACAGGTAGCCCTTGTCGAACTGCATGCCCTCGGTGAACTCGAGCTCGAGGCCGAAGGTCTGGCCCTCCTCGACGTTCACGACGCCGTCCTTGCCGACCTTCTCGATCGCGTCCGCGATCACGTCGCCGATCTCGCGCTCGCGCGAGGAGATGCTGGCGACGCGGGCGATGTCCTCCTTGCCCGAGATCTCCTTCGACTGCTTCTTCAGGTCGTCGACGACGGCGTCGACGCCCGCCTCGATGCCGCGCTTGAGACCCATCGGGTTCGCGCCCGCGGCGACGTTCTTGAGGCCCTCGCGGACGATCGCCTGGGCCAGCAGGGTCGCCGTGGTCGTCCCGTCGCCGGCGACGTCGTTCGTCGCCGTGGCGACCTCGCGGACGAGCTGGGCGCCCTGGTTCTCGAAGACGTCCTCGAGCTCGATCTCGCGTGCGATCGTGACGCCGTCGTTCGTGATCGTGGGCGCGCCGAACTTCTTGTCGAGCACGACGTAGCGCCCCTTGGGGCCAAGGGTGACCTTGACCGCGTCAGCGAGGACGTTGACGCCGCGCTCGAGCGCGCGCCGGGCGTCCTCGTCGAACAGAAGCTCCTTGTGAGCCATCTACTTCCTCCGTTTCGATGCGGACCGACGGCAGGCCGCTAGGCGGCGGCGCCGGCCATCTCCTTCTTCTTGGACTTCTTCGCCGTCTCGGCGACGACCTTGGCGAGCACGTCGGACTCGCGCAGGATCAGGTAGTCGTCGGTGCCGAGCTTGATCTCCGTGCCCCCGTACTTCGAGAAGATGATCTCGTCGCCGGGCTCGAGGTCCATCGCGATGTACTCGCCGTCCTCGTCGCGGGGGCCCGGGCCGACTGCGAGGACGCGACCGCGCTGCGGCTTTTCCTTGGCCGTGTCCGGCAGGACGATGCCGCTCGCGGTGGTCTCCTCTTCCTCGAGCGCCTCGACGATCAGGCGATCGCCCAGTGGCTGAAGGTTCATCCAGCAGTCCTCCTTGCGCAGTGACTTCCTTGGTGTTGGCACTCGACACAGTCGAGTGCCAGCCGCCACTCTAGCGAATCTCGGCG
>JAICGP010000025.1 GCA_025923055.1 Thermoleophilia bacterium | reverse complement strand
CCTCGCCGAGCCGGTCAACCCGGACGTCAGCGAGGCCGGCCTCGAACGACCGCCGCGCCTCGTCCGCCCGGGGCTCGCGGCCGCTCGTTGACCCGCCCCGCGCCTCGTCACGGCGGCCCTCGGCCGAGCCCCGCCGTCTCCCACCCCGGCCGCGTCCCCACGACCTTGTGTTCCACGATCCGGTACGGAAACCGTCCCGCAAACAGGTCCGCGAGCAGCCGGTCGAGCTCGTCGGCCCGCCGCCGCTTGCGCTCGCGCTCGGCGATCAGGGTGCGCCGGACGCTCGAGTAGCTCGGCCTGGGGATGCCGAGGCGCGCCGCAACCGGCCTCAGCAAGCGCCATGCCTCGGCGTAGGGCATGCCGAAGGCGTCGAGGACGCGGAGCGCCAGGACGAACTCCCGGTGGACGGGCGCGTGAAAGGCCACCCGGCGAGAATGGCGAAGAAGAGATCGTGCGTGTGGAACACAAGCGGGCCGGGACCGTGCCGTTCGCGGTCGCGCTCGCCCTGGCGCTCGTCGCGGCCGCGGCGCCGGCTCCCGGCGGCGCGGCCGTGGCCGTCTCCGGGACGGAGTCCGCTCCGGGCGAGACGGCCGTGCGCGAGCTGACGATCGTGGCCAGCGGCGACCTGCTCGTCCACCAACCGGTCTGGGCTCGCGCGCTCGCCAACGGCGACGGACGCTACGACTTCCGGCCCATGTTCCGCGCCATCCGTCCGGTCGTCCGCGGCGCGTCGCTCGCCCTCTGCCACGCAGAGACGCCGCTCGCCCCCGGCGCTCCCAGCGGCTACCCGCTCTTCCGCACGCCGCCCGCGCTCGCGCGCGCGATCGCGTGGGCGGGGTGGGACGCCTGTTCCACCGCGTCGAACCACTCGGTCGACCAGGGACGCGAGGGCATCCGCACGACGCTGCGGGCGCTCGCGCGCGCCGGCGTCCGGCACACGGGCACGGCGCGCACGCGGCGCGAGGACGAGCGGATCCTCTTCCTGGACGCCGACGGCGTCCGCGTCGCGTTCCTCTCTTACACGTACGGGACGAACGGGCTTCCGCTCCCGCGGCCCTGGTCGGTGGACGTCATCGACGCGCGGGCGATCGCGAGGGACGGGCGGCGGGCACGGCGCCGCGGCGCTGACCTCGTCGTCGTCAACCTGCACTGGGGCGCCGAGTACGTGCACCGGCCGACGGCCGCCCAGCGGGACCTGGCGAACCGGCTGCTCCGCCGGCGGGCGGTCGACCTGATCGTCGGCCAGCACGCGCACGTCGTCCAGCCGATCCGCCGCCTGCACCGCCGCTTCGTCGTCTACGGCGAGGGGAACCTGCTCTCCGCGCAGACGAGCGCCTGCTGCCCGGGCCCGACTCAGGACGGCCTCATCGCCGTGATCCGCGTCCGCGCGACCGAGCGGCGCGCGCGCGTGACCCGCGTCGACTACGTGCCGATCTACGTCCGCCGCCCGGACTTCGTCGTCCTCCCGGTCGGCAGCCACCTGAAGCGGCTGCGGAAGGCCAGCGCAGCCGCGGGCGCCGAGGCGGCAGCCCTCCGCGCCTCCTGGCGCCGGACGGTCTCGGTCGTGGGCCGCAGCCGCCGAACCCGGCCGCTACTGGGCCGCGGCTAGCCGGCCGCTCGGCTCAGTACCAGCGCCCGCGGGCGAAGCCTCCGAAGGCGAGCAGTCCGATGAGCGCGATGATCAGCCCCCACCAGAAGCTCCACACGAACATCAGCACGATGCCGAGGATCACGACGATGCCGCCGAGCGAGATACCGCCCACATCTCCTCCCTGGTCGCTGGTCGCAGGATCCTAGCGGTCAGGCGGCCGCCGCCGCGGGCCGTCTCCCGGAGCTACCGCAGCATCGCGTCGAAGAGCCGTAGCCCCGGCGCGGCGCGGACGACGAGGGCGTGCCAGCCGAGCCCGCCGAGCTCCACCTCCACGACCGCCCGGGCGGCAGCGGTCCGCGCGATGGGCGGGCCCCCGTCGGCGATCACGGTGACGCGCCCCGGCGCCTTCGGCTCGACCTCGAGCGTCGCGGTTCCTCTCCCGTAGAGCCAGACGGCGCCCTCCGCCCTCAGGAGCACGCCGTCCTCCCAGCCGTCGCAGAGGAACGGCTCGCCTCGTTCGGGCTCGGGAACGGGCGGCGGCGCGGCGGCGGGACCGGGATCGAAGAGGACGACCGGCGGGCGTCCCGCGACGGAGCCGAAGCCGGCGCGCTCGAGGCCGCGCCAGCCGAACCAGGCGCCCGGCGTGCGCGACTGCTCGTAGAGCCCTCCGTGCCAGACGACGTAGCGGATCCCGAGCCGCTCGAGCGCCTCGCGGTCGCCGGGGAGCCAGGCACCGCACTCGAGCCGGTCGAAGCGCGCCGTGAAGGCGAACACCTCCTCGGCGGCGAGCGAATAGCCCGTCGGGCGCTCGCGCGGCGCCTGGAGGGCGTAGTACTGGTGGACGCTCCCGAACTGCCCCTCCCCGCGCTCGAAGATGGGCAGCTCGAGCACGCGCCCGGGCGGACGCGCGGCAAGCGCCGCGTAGGCGGCGTTGTCCGGATCCGCGGCGCTCGAGCGGAGCGGAAAGACGAGCAGATCGGCCGCGACCAGCGCGAGGAGAAGGGCCGCCAGCGGCGCTCGGTACCGCGGCCGGACGCGGGCGAGGGCCGCGGCCGCCGCGACGGCGGCGAGCGCCGCGAGGGCGAGCGTCGCGAGCGGCAGGAAGCGCCCCGGCACCCGCGGGTAGCGAAGCGGCGGGACGACGTCGCGCAGCGTCTCGTAGCCCGGGAGGTTCGTCCCCAGCGCGAGCAGCGCGGGGACGACGGCCGCAAGCCCGAGGACGAGCGCCAGCCCTCGTCGCCGCCGCCCGAGCAGGACCAGGCCGGCGACGGCGAGCGCCGGCGTCAGCCAGCCGAGGTAGACGAAGCGCTCGAGGCCGTGGAGGCGCCAGCGGCTGGCGAAGTCGAGCGGGCTCGCCGAGTACCGCGTCACCTCCTCGAGCGCACGTCCCTCTCCGGCGGAGGAGCCCGCGATCACGAGCGCCTCCGCCGCGAGGCCGGCGGCCGCCGCGGCCAGCACGCCGCCGCACGCCCAGGCGGCCGGCACCCGGGCGAAGCGAACGGCCGCGTAGGCGGCGACCAGCGGGAGGGCCCCGAGCGCGAGATGGAGCTGGCCCGACAGCGGGATGGACACGAGCGCCGCCGCGGAGAGCGCCCCCCACGCGTGCGCGCCGCGCGGCGTCCCGGCCCCCCGCGAGCGCTCGAAGGCCCAGAGCGCCAGCGGAACGAGCACGGCCGCCCAGCCGAGCAGGTGCCCGCCGCTCTGCACGAGCCGGTAGGGCGCGATCGCGAAGGCGAGCCCGCCGAGGGCGGCGGCGGCGGGCGGCAGCCGCAGCTCCGAGAGCCAGAGGTACGTGAGCACGCCCGCGCCGACGGTGACGGCGAGCAGCAGGAGGTTCCAGGCGACGACGGGGCCGAGGGCGGCCTCGAGCGGCCAGTACGGGAAGCCGAAGGGCCAGCCGCCGAGGACGACCTGCGGCTCGATCAGCGGCTGGTAGCTGTACGGGTCGCGCCACGGCTCGGCACCCCTGCCGAGCTGGTGGCCGACGAGCCAGAAGCGGTAGCTCGTCTGCAGGTGGTCCCCGCTCGCCGCCTCGCCGTAGCCCGGGAGGCCGGTGGACAGGAAGGCCGAGCCGAAGCGGGCCGCGGCGGGAAGCGCCGAGACGACGGCTGCGACGGCGTAGAGCGCGGTGACGAGGAGCAGCGGCCGCCGGGCGGCTGCCGCGAGGAGGCGGGCGCGCACGCGGGGATGATGCACCGCGCCGGCCCGGGGGCGGGCAAGATGCCGACATCCGCGCTCGGGCCCGGCTCGATCGCGCGACGCTCGCCGTCGCGCTCCTCGCGGCGGCGGCGGCCGTCGCCGTCCGCGTTCCTCCGGCGGTCGGCTACCCCGTCTGGCAGGACGAGGTCGCCTCGGCGCGGATCATGGTCGAGCCCACGCTGGGGGCGGCGCTCGACAGGGTGCGGGACACGGAATCGACGCCGCCGCTCTGGTACGCGCTCGCCTGGGTCGTCGAGCAGACCGGCGCGCCGGTCGAGGCGGCGCGCGGGATCGGGGTGGCGGCCGGCGCGCTGCTGGCCGGCCTCCTCGTCGTGTATGCCGGCCGCATCCTCCCTCTCTGGGCTGCCGGTCTCGCGGGCCTCGTGGTCGCGCTCGGCGGGCAGCTCGTCCTCCGGGGGGCGGAGCTGCGGGCCTACGGGCTCTACGCCCTGCTCGCGCTGGCCTTCGCCTGGCTCCTCGAACGCGCGGCGGAGGCCCCGCGCGGCGGCCGCCTAGCCGCGCTCGCGGCCGTGACCGCGGCGGGGCTCCTCACGCACTACTTCTTCCTCTTCGTCGCCGCGGCGGCGCTCGCCTGGCTCTGGACGCGGCCGTCGCTCCGCCCGGCACGATCACGAGTCGTCGCGGCGACCGCGGCCGGGGTGGTGCCGTTCATCGCCTGGACGCCCTTCCTCGGGCAGCAGGTCGAGAACCAGCGCTTCTCCTGGATCGGCGACTTCTCCCTGCTGAAGGCGGTCGCCGTCTACTCGGCCTTCGTCTGGAACGCCGGCCCCCTCTACGTCCGCGACCTCGTCGACGTCGGCCGCCCGGAGGCCCTCGCGCGCGTCGGCGCCTTCGTCCTCGTCGCCGCCGGCTGCGCCGCCGCCTGGCGGATGGGCGCACGCGGCCGGCTCGTCGCGCTGCTCGCGCTCGGGCCGGTCGCCCTCGCCGCGCTCCTCTGGCTCGCGGGCGAGAACCTCTTCACGGCCCGGAACGTCCTCGCGAGCGCGCCTTTCGCCGCGATTGCCGTCGCCGCGCTGGCCGCTGCCCTGCCGCGCGCGGCGGGCCCGGTCGCGGGAGCAGCGCTTCTCGCCCTCGTCGTCGCCGGGCTCGTACGGGAGCACCGGCTCGCCCCGCCGGCCTACGACCGGATCGCGGACGAGCTCGTCGAGCTCGGCTGGCGCCCCGGCGGCCAGCTTGCCCTTTACGGTGGCGCCCACGAGCTCTCCTACCTGGGGAGCGCGTATGCGCTTCGCGGGCCCGTGACCTGGTACCTGCCCGGGCGGCCGACGTTCGTCCTCTACGACGGGGCGCCGCAGCCCTGCGAGCGCGCGTTCGCGGTCGCGCCCCCGGGCCGCGGCCTCCGGGTCGTCGAGCGCGCCGAGGAGGTGCGGAAGGTGGACGGGCTGACGGTAGCCCGGGTCCCGTGCGCCGACGACCTGCGCCGGCGCGTGGGCCGGTCGGCCGGCTTCCTCTTCGTGCCTGCCGACCGCTAGACCTCTAGAGCGACGGCGGCGACAGCGGGCAGGAGTCGCCCCAGCGCTCGTGCACCGAGCCGCAGAGGGCGGCGAGGGTGACGTTGAAGTACCACGCGAGCTCGTTGCTCGCGCCCGCGATCGCGTCCCGGGAGGAGCGGAGCGCATGCGAGACCGCGAGCAGGACGACGCGCTCGTCGGCGTACGGGCCGGTGCCCTCGACGAGCAGCCAGCCCCCGAACGGATGTGCGGTGAACCCGTCGCCGAGCGCCTCCTCGAGGGCCCCGAGGTCGAGCCTCGCGTCTCCGACGGGGACGGAGACGACGACGCGACCGACCGGGGGCTCGATCCGCTCGGCCGCGCGCAGGATCAGCTCCCGCTGGGAGTACGGGAGGACGTTCGCCTCGCCGGTCGCGGGCAGGCCCGCCCAGTAGACGGGCGAGTACGGGTAGAGGACGTCGCCGGCGCCGACCGTGTCGTTCAGCCAGGCCGCCGGAGCTGCGAGGCGCTCCTCGGCTCCCAGCGCCGTCTCCTGGGGACCGCCGCCGAGGACGTCGTTCTCCCAGTCGCGCGGGTCACGGATGCCGCCGAAGGGAGCCGTCGCGAGGAGGACGCCGGCCGCCGCGACGGCCGCGACGGACACCCAGGGCGGCCGCCCGTGCACCGCGCGGGCGACGGCGACCCCGATCAGGGCGCCCGCGAGCGGCACGACGTAGACGATGTGGCGCGGCGAGAGCCCCGGCTCGCTCCCGGAGCGGGCGAGCACGAGCAGGACGGGCGGCAGGACGAAGGCGATCACGCAGAGCGCGGCGAACGCCGGGTCCCGGCGGGCGACGAGCACGAGGCCGGCGGCCACGAGGGCGATCGCGATGCCGGCCGCGATCCCCTCCCCGCCCGCCGTCGCGGCGAAGGCGCGGCCGAGCTGGCCCCAGGCGTCCGTCGGCGCCGCGACCGCCTCCTCGCCTTCGATCCCGACGGCGAAGCGGTCGGCCAGGCGCAGGTCCGCGACGGCGAACGGCACCATGGCGAGCGCGACCCCGAGGGCCGGCAGCGCCGGGCGCAGCGGCCGGCCGCGCCAGAGCCAGAGGGCCACGAGCGCCTCGGCTGCGACAAGGAATGCGCCGTAGGGATGGATCGCGGGCAGGAGCCACGCGGCCGCCGCGGCCGCGAACGCCGAGCGCCCCGTCCGCCGCTCCTTCGCGACGAGGAAGAGGTCGATCGCGAGAGCGGCGGCGAAGACGTAGAGCGAGTACATGCGCGCGAAGCTCCCGTAGACGAGCAGGAAGGACGAGGTCGCGGCGACGAGCGCCGCAACGGCGCCCGCCGTCGGCCCGCCCAGCCGGCGGCCGACGTCCCAGCAGAACGGCAGCGCGGCGAGGGCGAAGACGACCGAGAGCCAGCGCAGGGCGTACGGAGACGGGTCGATCGCGAGGGTCGCGTGCGAGAGGATCGTGTGGAGCGGCCCGCCGCCCCGCTCCCACATGACCGTCTCGACCACCTCGGCGAGCGGGCGGGCGGCGATCAGGCCGCTGACGGCCTCGTCCTCGAAGAGCGGCTTCCCGCGGACGTCCCCGGCGATGCGGGCAAGCAGGAGCCCGGCACCGGCTGCGAGCGCGCCGAGCGCGAGGAGCGGCGCGAGCGCCTCAGCCGGCCACCGGCGCGAACGTTCCGGCCCGGTAGACCTGCCCGGGAAGCTCCCGTCCGAGGACGACTTCGAGCCACTCCGAGACTCCGATGAGCGCGTCGAGGTCGACACCCGTCTCCACCCCCTCTCCGTGCAGGAGGTAGACGAGGTCCTCGGTGGCGACGTTTCCCGTGGTACGCGGCGCGAAGGGGCACCCGCCCAGCCCGCCGACCGACGCCTCGAAGCTCGACACGCCCGCCTCCAGGGCGGCGTACGCCGAGGCGAAGCCGGTGTTGCGCGTGTTGTGGAGATGGATGCCGACGCGCGGTGCGCGCTCTGCGGCGGCGGCGACCAGGCGCTTCACCTCGCCCGGCACCGCGACGCCGATCGTGTCCGCGAGGACGACCTCGTCGACGCCCAGGCCGGCGACGCGCTCGACCAGCCCGAGGACGCGCGCCTCGTCGACGGCGCCCTCGAACGGGCAGCCGAATGCGACGCTGATCGAGACGCTCACGGGCCTCGGAGTCTCGATCGCCTCGAGGACGGCAAGCGCCTCCGCGGAGGTCGCGTTCTGGTTCCGCCGGCCGAAGGTGTCGGTCGCGGCGAGGTTGAAGTGGAGCGCGTCGAGCTCGGTCGCGCTGAAGCGCTCGTACCCCTTCTCGTTGAGGACGAGCCCCGAGTAGACGACGTCCTCGCGGCGCTCGATCGCGGCGACGACCTCCTCCGCGCCGGCCATCTGCGGCACCTTGCCGGGGTGGACGAAGCTGACCGCCTCGATCGCCGGCAGGCCGGCCGCGGCGCGGCGGTCGACGAGCTCGGCCCGCACGCCGGGCGCGAGCACGGCCTGCTCGTTCTGCAGGCCGTCGCGCGGCCCCACGTCGCAGATCGTCGCCCTCACGTCCGCAGGATACGCGCGGGCAGGGAAGATTCCGGCGCCTCGGGCCGTCGCTGGAGGCATGGAAGCTCACACGTATCCCGTGCAGACGACCCCCCGTCCGCGGCCCGCCCGCCGGGCTCGCCCCGAGAGGGTCGCCCCGAGGGGCTCGCTCGCGGTGACGGCGTTCTACCTCGTGGCCGCACTCGCGTGCCTCGCGGTCGTGGTCGGCGCCGCAGTCGCCGCGGCTCTCTAGCTGCGCGCGGCCGGGAGCCTTTACGCTCCTGCTCCGTGGGCATCCCGGTCTTCGCCTCGCGGCACGTCTACGGCGCGATCGACCCGGCCGCGGCCGTGGAGGCCGTTCGCGCCGCCTTCCTCGCCCACGCGCGCGGCGAGTGGCTCATGCCCTCGAAGGTCTACGTCCCCGCACCGCCGGACGGCGACTTCCGCGCCATGCCGGCCCGAGGCGGCGGCTACTCGGTGCTCAAGTGGGTGACGTCGTTCCCACGGAACCCCGAGCGCGGGCTCCCCACGGTGAGCGGCATCGTCCTCCTCTCGGACGCCACGAACGGGCAGCTGCTCGCCGAGCTCGACGCCGGCGCGCTCACCGCAGTGCGAACCGGGGCGGCGGCCGTGCTCGCCGCGGAGACGCTCGGCGCGGGCGACGGCCCCGCCGCCGTGGTCGGCTGCGGCGTCAACGGGCGCGCCGTCGCCGCGACGTTCCGGGCGCGCGGCCACGAGCTGCTCCTCTGGGACGCCGACGCCGGGCGGGCCGAGCGCGTCGCGGCCGACCTCGGTGCCAGCGTGGCCGGCTCTCGCGAGGAGGCCCTCGAGGCCGGCGTCGTCGCGACCGTGACGCCCGGCCGCGAGCCGCTCTTCGGGCCGGGCAGCCTGCGGCCCGGCCAGCACGTGAGCCTCATGGGCGCCGACGGGCCGGGGAAGGCGGAGATCGCGGTCGAGGAGCTCCTGCGCGCGCGTGTCGTCTGCGACGAGTGGGAGCAGGCGAGCCACAACGGGGACCTTTCGCGGGCGGTCGAAGCCGGCCGCCTGCGGCGCGAGGACGTCGCCGAGCTCGGCCGCGTCCTGCTCGGCGACGAGCCGGGCCGGGAGGACGCCGGCGAGATCACCGCCTTCGACTCGACCGGCCTGGCGGTGCAGGACCTCGCTATCGCCGCCGCCGTCTACGAGCGCTGGCGCGACGACCCCGGCGCCGAGACGTACGCCGGCGTCGCCGAGATCGATCCGGGCTAGCCGGTCTCCACCGGGAGGCCGCGCCCCGACCAGTCGCTCCACGAGCCGGGGTAGAGCCTGGCGTCCGGCCGGCCGGCCCGAGCGAGACGCAGGAGGACGACAGCCGCGGTGATGCCCGAGCCGCAGTAGGCGACGATCTCCGCGGCGTCCGCCAGGTCCGGGGGAGGCTCCTCCGTGTACGGGGCGTTCCGCGCGCCGGGGATCCGGCCGGCGACGGGGTCGATCGGCTCCACCTCGCCGCGGAACCGCTCGGGGAGGCGCGCGTCGACGATCGTGAGCCGCTCGTCTCCGAGGCGCAGGCGCAGCGCCTCGGCGTCGACGGTGTCGTCCTCGCGCGCGCGGGGCACGAACTCCGCCGGCTCGACCTCCTCCTCCCCCCTTGCCACGGGGCCGAGCCAGGCGCCGAGCCCGCCGTCGAGCACTGCCACGTCGTCGTGCCCGAAGTGCCGGAGGAGCCACCACAGGCGTGCGGCACCGCCCGTCATCCCCTGGTCGTAGGCGACGACGAAGACGCCCGGGCCGATCCCGGCGGCGCCCGCCGCGCGCGCGAAGTCCTCGGGCGCGGGAAGCGGATGCCTCCCGCCCGGCGTCGCGGGCGGCGCCGAGAGCTCGCGCTCGACGTCGAGGAACGAGGCGCCCGGAATGTGGCCGCCGCCGTAGAGCTCACGGCCGCGCTCCGGCTTCCCGAGCTCCCAGCGGCAGTCGACGAAGCGGTACTGCAAGCGGCCGGCTACGAGCGGGCGATCCGGTAGATCGTGCCGCCGCGATGCACGACGAGGAGCTCGCCGTTCCGGCGCTCGCCGAAGGAGGCGATGTTGTGCGCGGTGTTGCGGACGAGGCGGGCAGAGCGCACGAGCCGACCGCCGTCGCCCAGCTTCAGGCGCCAGATCCGGCCGGAGCAGTAGTCGCCGAAGAAGTACCAGCCGCGGAAGCGGTCCGGCAGGCGGCGACCGCGGTAGACGTGGCCGCCGGTCACCGAGCAGCCGAGCGAGTGCGAGTAGACGTGCTTCGGGCGGATCCGGTCGCCGGGACCGCGCAGGCGGGGGGCGGGGTCGCAGCCGTTGCGCTCGCGCCCTTCGAAGCGGTCCCACATGTAGTTCTCCGGCGTGCCGCCGAGACGCCCGGCCCTCACGCTCGAGATCTCCTCCCAGCGGCCCTGGCCGACGTCGCCGACGTAGAGGCGGCCGGTCGCGCGGTCGAACGAGAAGCGCCAAGGGTTGCGGAGGCCGTAGCCGTCCTTCCGCCAACCCGCGCGTAGCCGGCCCGGCGCGATGCTGAGGAGCTTCCCCTTCCGGGAGCCGAGATCCTGGGCGTTCTCGCCCGGGTCGCAGCTTCCGCCGCCGTCTCCGACGCTCAGGTAGAGCCTCCCGTTGGGGCCGAAGGCGACGAGGCCGCCGTTGTGGTTCCCGTGCGCGGAGTGCTCGACGTCGATGATCATCCGCCGCGTGGCGCGCCGCGCGCGGGTGAAGTCCCCGCTCGCCCTGAAGCGCGCCACCCGGACGTCGCCGCCGTTGTCGGTGTAGTTCACGAATAGGTGCCGGTTCCGCTCGTACCCCGGCGAGAACGCGATCGAGAAGAGGCCGCGCTCGCCGCCGAAGCTCACGAGGTGACGGATGTCGAGGAAGAGGTCGCGATTCCCGTTCGCCAGACGCCAGATCCGGCCGTCCTGGCCGACGACGTGGAGCGAGCCGTCGCGCGGCGAGGCGGCCACGTGCACCGCGTTCGGCAGGTTGCCGGCAACGCGCACGAGGCGCAGCGCCGACGCAGTCGACGGCACCGCGAGCGCCAGGGCGAGCAGGACGAGGAGGAGCGCGAAGACCCCTGGACGGCGCACGGCCCCACCGTAGCGGATCATGCGGCTGCCGTCTCCTCGCGCTT
Organism: Thermoleophilia bacterium; assembly: GCA_025923055.1. Classification (GTDB taxonomy): domain Bacteria; phylum Actinomycetota; class Thermoleophilia; order Gaiellales; family Gaiellaceae; genus JAIBJN01. Next base: position 9,381 of record JAICGP010000025.1, on the reverse strand, counting down.
GTCCCAGTAGCGCCGCAGCCCGGCGTACGACTGCCAGAGCGGCCCCGCGCGCTGGAAGAGCGCCGCCGTCTCCTCGTCCACGCCGACGCGGATGTCCTCCTCGGCGGCGCGCACGAACTCCTCCTCCGACCCCTCGCGCGCCCGCCCGGCCCACGTCCTCAGGGCGGCGCGGCAGGCCCAGACGTGCTGCGGCGGGTCGTCCACGACGCCGAAATGCGGCAGGCAGAGCCGTTCCGGGCGCCGCTCGACGATCGCGTCGAGCGTCCGCTCCCAGGCCTCGACGTCGATGTCCGGGGGCGGCGCCACGGGAGCGACGTAGGGCGACGGCGGGATGCGCACCCCCGTCGCGTCCCCGCTGAAGCAGGAGCCGTCCTCGGCCAGGTAAGAGACGTGGTGCGAGGCGTGCCCGGGCGTCGGGAACGCCTCCAGCCCGAGGACCTGCTCCCCGACGACCCGCACCCGCTCCTCGGGGACCGGTTCGAGCGCGCCCCAGAGGCGGTCGAAGTCTTCCCCGTAGAGCCGGCGCGCGCTCCGCTCGAGGCGGCTCGGGTCGACGACGTGCGGGGCGCCGACCTCACTCACGTGGACGAGGAGCCGCGGGTTCTCGCGCGCGAGGCTCCCGGCCGCACCGGCGTGGTCGAGATGGATGTGCGTGAGCACGAGATGGCGCAGGTCCCCGACCTCGAGCCCGTGGGCCGCGAGGCCGGCGCGGAGCGCGTCGAGACAGGTCGCGGGGCCGCAGTCCACGAGCGTCGGCCCATCCTCGTCCAGGAGGTACGAGCCGATCACGCGCTCGCGGCCCAGGTGCTCGAGGTCGAGGAGGTGCGCGCCCACTCCCCGCACGCTACTCGACGGTGAGCGTCCCCTCCATTCCGGCCTCGCGATGGCCGCCCACCGCGCAGTAGAAGGTGTACTCGCCGGGCTCGAGCGTGACGGTGAGATCGGTCTCGCCGCCCGTGATCGTCTCGCTGACCTCATCGACGCCCATGCCCTCGATGGCGACGTTGTGCGGGATCTGGGCTTCGTTCACGAGGTGGATCGTGACCTCTCCGGCGGGCGCCTCGAGGGTCGTCTGGTCGAACGCGAGCTCGCCGGCGGGGTCGGTGGCGAGCTCGAGCGTCGTGGCTCCGCCTCCGCCGTCGTCACCCTCTTCCGTCGTCGTCTCGGCGGCCGCGGGCTCCTCCGTCTCCTCGTCGTCGTCGTCGCCGCCACAGGCCGCCACCGCCAGGACGAGCGCGGCGACGGCCATCATCAGCACCAGCAGGCGTCGTGTCATGCCGCTCCTTTCGCTCCGGGAACTGCTGCCCCCGTCCCTACGCGGCGGGCCGCGAAATGGATGAGGAGAGCCGCCGCGACGAGCGCCGCCCACGCCGGCGAGGCCTTCGGGACGATCAGGCTCGGGATCTCGAGGGACGTCGTGCCGCGCTTCACGAGCTGCTCGAGCCAGAAGTCCTGGACCGCGTTCGCGAGGCCGTACGCGAGCATGAGCGAGAGGTAGAAGGTGACCGCGACGCGGAGCGCCCGCGCCGAGAGCTGCGGCACGGTCCGGGAGAGCGCGAGCGCCGAGAGCGCGAGCAGGGTCCCGTCCATGCCGTGGTGGTGGCCGAGGTGGACGGCGGTCAGCTCGGGGTGGCCCGGCTCGGGACGCAGCTCGCCGCTCAGGAAGAGAGCACCGAGCCCGGGCACGCCGTCGAGGTAGAAGCCGAGCTCGGCGGCGATCCACGGGAGCGAGCCGGCCACGAGCACGGCCGCGACGACGGCGCGCGCGACGTCCCAGCCGCCGAAGGGGCGGATCTCGCCGAGGCCGCCGCGCGCGAGCGCGAGAGCCGTGAGGACGGCGGCGGCGAGCACGCCGACCCCGGCGAGCGCGTTGACAGGCTTCGCGTCGAGGTCCGACTGCTCGACGACTCCCGGCCAGACGACGGTCGCGCACAGGAGCGCGGCGACGACTGCTGCCGCGGTCGCGGGCCGGGAGCGGAGCCGGTCGGCGACGACGGCGAGGAGCGCGATCGCCACCAGGGCGGTCGGGTAGCCCAGGAAGACGAGCGCCCGCCCCGCCCCGCGGGCGAGCCCCTCCTCGTCGACGTTGTAGAGCTCGGCGACGGGCAGGCGCCAGTAGGTGGCGAGCACGGCGGCGGCGACGACTCCGAAGACCGCCCAGACGGCCAGCACCTCGGCCAGCCCCGGCCGGCGCGCATCACTCGCGCTCAAACGGCCTCGGAGTGTCTCGCGAAGTGCCACCTGTGCCGCCGGACGGCGCCGCTCGCCCCGAGGCTACGTCCTCGGTCGAGTCCGTAGCTCTTCGCGTCGAACCCTCCCTGCGCCATTGCCTCGGAACGACCATCGCGTCCCGGCGACGAGCAACACTCCGCCAAACACTCCTAGACTAGCTTAGTGACTCTTCAGGCAATGTCCGAATGCGCCACCTGCGGCTTCGCGAACAGGCCCGCCGCGCTCTACTGCGGAAGCTGCGGGACGCCGCTCGGCCGTGCCTGTCCATCATGCGGGGCGACCGCCGAGCCCGGCTTCGCCTTCTGCACGGCGTGCGGGACGGCCCTCGAGGCGGAGACGGAGGCGGGGATCGTCGAGGAGCGCAAGGTCGTCACCGTCCTCTTCGCGGACCTCGTCGGCTTCACGGGCCGGGCCGAGCAGCTCGACCCGGAGGACGTCCGCCGCCTGCTCGCGCCGTACCACGCGCGCGTCAAGGCAGAGCTGGAGAGCTTCGGCGGCACCGTGGAGAAGTTCATCGGCGACGCGATCGTGGCGCTCTTCGGCGCGCCGCTCTCCCACGAGGACGACCCCGAGCGCGCCGTCCGGGGGGCCGTGGCCGTGTGCGAGGCGCTCGCGGAGCTGAACGCGGCCGACCCGACGCTCGGTCTCCGCGTCCGGATCGGCGTCACCACCGGAGAGGCCGTCATCGCGGTCGGCGCCCGCCCCGGCGAGGGCGAGGGCATGGCGACGGGCGACGTCGTCAACACGTGCTCCCGCCTCCAGACCGCCGCCCCTGTGGACGGCATCCTCGTCGACGAGGCGACCTACCGCGCGACGGCCCCGGTCGTCGAGTACCAGGAGGCCGAGCCCGTGCGGGCGAAGGGGAAGGCGCAGCCGGTGCCCGTCTGGGAGGTCGTGGCGCTCCGTACGCGGCTCGGCGTCGACATCGCGTTCCGCGGCGGCGCCGAGCTCGTCGGCCGCGCCGACGAGCTGCGCCTGCTCCGCGACGCCCTCGCCCGCTCCGAGCGCGAGCGCTCCCCACAGCTCGTGACGCTCGTCGGCGCCCCCGGGCTCGGCAAGAGCCGTCTTCTCTACGAGCTCTACACGGCGCTCGACGAGGATCCCGACGTCTTCGTGTACTGGCGCCAGGGCCGCTCCCTGCCATACGGCGACGGCGTCAGCTTCTGGGCGCTCGGCGAGATGGTGAAGGCGCAGGCCGGCATTCTCGAGTCCGACGCCGCCGAGGACGCCGCCGCAAAGCTCGCCGCCGCCGTCGCGGCAGTGCTCCCGAACGAGGCGGAGGCGCCCTGGGTCACGGAGCACCTGAGCCCGCTGATCGGCGTCGGCGCCGGCGCGAGCGCGGCCGGCCGCCCCGAGGCATTCGCGGCGTGGCGGCGCTTCTTCGAGGCGCTCGCGGAGCAGCGCCCTCTCGTCCTCGTCTTCGAGGACCTCCACTGGGCCGACGAAGGACTGCTCGACTTCGTCGACCACCTCGTCGACTGGTCGTCCGGCGTGCCGCTCCTCGTCCTCTCCACGGCCCGGCCCGAGCTGTTCGAGCGACGCCCCGGCTGGGGCGGCGGCAAGCGGAACGCGCTCACCGTCTCGCTCTCGCCGCTCTCGGACGACGACACCGCGCGGCTCCTGACGGCGTTGCTCGCCGGCAAGCGCGTCGCCGGCGCGGAAACCGGGGACCTCCTCGCCCACGCCGCGGGCAACCCGCTCTACGCCGAGGAGTACGCGCGCATGCTGGCGGAGCCCGGGCCGGGCCGTGACCTGCCGCTGCCCGACACCGTGCAGGGCATCATCGCCGCGCGGCTCGACACGCTGCCCGCCGACGAGAAGGCGCTCGTCGGTGAGGCGGCGGTGGTCGGCAAGGTCTTCTGGGTCGGCGCGCTCGCGGCCGTCGGCGGCCGGGCCGCCGCCGACATCGAGGCGGGGCTGCTCCGCCTCGAGCGCAAGGAGTTCGTCCGCCGTGAGCGGCGTTCGTCGGTCGCCGGCGAGACCGCGTTCGTCTTCCGGCACGTCCTCGTCAGGGACGTGGCGTACGGGCAGATCCCGCGCCGGCGCCGCGCCGAGCTCCACCGGCTCGCGGCGGAATGGGTCGAGTCGCTCGCCGGCGACCGCTCCGACGACGTCGCCGACCTGCTCGCCCACCACTACCTGAGCGCCATGGAGTACGCCCGAGCGGTGCGGCAGAGCCTCGGGAACCTCCCGGAGCGCGCGCGCCGCGCGCTTCACGACGCCGGCGAGCGGGCGCTCTCGCTGGGGAGCTACGCGGCCGCGGTGCGCTTCTTCCGCGAGGCGCTCGCCTCGTGGCCCGAGGACGATCCCGTCCGCCCGCAGGTGCTCCTGCGCTACGGCCAGGCGCTCTTCCGGGCCGATGAGGAAGGAGCCGACGTGCTCGCCGAGGCGGCCGCCAAGCTCCTCGACGCCGGCGAGCTCGAGCTCTCCGCCGAGGCCGAGGTGCTGCTCGGCGACGTGCTGCTGATCACGCGCGGACGGCGGGACGAGGCCGTCAGACACTTCGAGCACGCGATCGCGCTCCTCGCGGAGCGGCCGCCCTCGGCGCCCAAGGCCCGCGCTCTGGCGAGTCGCGCGCACTTCCACCTTGCGACCGACGAGGCCGAGGAGGCCGTCGCCTGCGCTCGCGTGGCGGTGCGGCTGGCGACGGTGCTCTCCCTCGACGAGCTTCGAGCCCACTCGCTCTCGACCCTCGGCTTCGCCCGCGTGATGACCGGAGACCTCGACGGGCTCGCGGACCTCCGCGAGAGCATCGAGCTCGCCTCCCGCACGAGCTCGCCTCAGGCGGCACGCGCATACAACAACCTCGCCTCGGTGACCGCCGACCTCGGCGACCTCGAGCAGGCGTTCGGCTTCTACGAGGAGGGCAGGCGCGCCGCCGCGCGCTTCGGCGACGGGCTGGCGCTGCGCTGGCTCGAGGTCGAGCGAATGTACGAGCACTACTGGCGAGGCGACTGGGACCGCGCGCTCGCCGCCGGCGCGGGCGTCGTGGCGACGGCGGGGGAGCCGGCTGCCGTGGTCCACGGCGCCGACGTGTCGCTCGTCCGCGGGAAGATCGCGCTCGCGCGCGAGGGCGCCGAGCCGGCTCTGGAGCACGCCGAACATGCCCTCGAGCGCGCGCGGGCGCTCGACGTGCCCCAGAGCCTGCTTCCGGCGCTGGCGCTCGACGCGCACGCGCTCGTCGCCGCCGGCCGGCTGGACGAGGCCGAGTCGGCTGCGGACGAGCTCTTCACCGTCTGGCTCGCGGAGGGCCGCGGGTTCTCGCTCGCCTCCTTCTGGCTCGCCGACCTCAGCTTCGCGCTCGCGGCGCTCGACCGCGAGTGGAGCGTCCGCGACGTTCGGACCCGGACGCGGACGGCGACACGCTGGCTCGACGCCGCCGAGGCGGCCGCCGAACGCGACTGGCGTCGCGCGGCGCGCGTCTTCGCGGCGATCGGCTCCCGGCCCGACGAGGCGCTCGCGCGCCTCAAGGCAGCGGAGGCCCTCCTCGGAGCGGGCAGGCGCGCCGAGGCGGAGGCCGAGCTGACTGCAGCGGCGGCGTTCGCCGGGCCCGCGGCGGCCGCCGCGTGGGAGCGCGCCGCCGACGAGCTGGCGGCGAAGCCCTAGCCGTCAGTCGTCCGGCTCGTCGACCGAGCGCAGCACCTTCGGCGCGCCTCGCACGCCGAGAGCCCTCCCGAGCCCGTCGGGGTCGCGCACCCTCGCCGTGTCCACGAGGGCGTACCAGTCCTTGCTGGCTGCCTTCGGCTTCTCCGGGTTGCGCTTCGACGGGTCGAAGCCGATGAAGAGGACCTCACCGCCGGCGTCCTCGATCGTGCGCCGCAGGTTCTCTTCGTGCTTCTTCTTGTCGGGGTTGTCGCCAACGAGCAGCCACCAGTGCTTCGGCACGCCTACCTCCCGCCGGGCTTCGTTTGGCGGGCATCATCCTCCACGGCAGGCGCGGAGGCAAGCGCCCGCCCCGGAGCTACGCGGCCAGCTCGACGCGCTCGATGGCGACGCGCTCGCGCGGCCGGTCGCGGGCGTCGCGCGGAAGGTCCGAGATGGCGTCGACGACGTCCATCCCCTCCGTCACGCGCCCGAAGACGGTGTGCTTGCCGTCGAGCCACGGAGCGGCCTCCGTCGTGACGATGAAGAACTGGCTCCCGTTCGTATCGGGCCCGCGGTTCGCCATCGCGAGCGCGCCGCGAACGACGCGGTGCTGGTTCGGCTCGTCCTCGAACTCGTAGCCCGGGCCGCCGGTGCCGTCGCCGCGCGGGCAGCCGCCCTGGACCATGAAGTCGGGGATGACGCGGTGGAAGGTGATGCCGTCGTAGAAGCCGTCGCGCGCGAGCGTCGTGAAGTTCTCGACCGTGCGGGGAGCGTCCTCGTCGAAGAGGTCGAGCGCCACGGGGCCGTGTGTAGTGTGGAGCGTCGCATGAGTCATGGCGCCACCGTAGCGAAGCGTCGCCTCACCTACGCCGCCTCGCTCCCCGAGCGCCTCGCGCGTGCGGCGGCTGCGGGCCTCGGCGGGCTCCTGCACGAGAGCGCGCAGGTCGTCCTCCCCCGCTTCGTGCGCGCCTCGCGCCTCTACGAGGCGACGGCGAAGAACGCCCTGCGGATCGCGATCGAGGCGGTCGGAGGCGTCGCGCCCGCCGAGCCGCCGGCCGTCTCCGCGACCGAGATCGCGAAGCGGAAGGCGGCCGGGAACGTCGTCGAGCTCGGCTCGATCCTCGCGTTCGGCTTCTCCCCGCTCTGGCTGCTCGCCGCGGCCTCCGACGTCGTACACGGCTCGCGGGTCTACCTCGAGGAGCTCGTGGCAGAGCTGAAGCGGGCCGACGTGCTCGCGGAGGAGCGTGAGATCGGCTCCGTGGACGAGCTCCTCGAGACGCTCGAGAGCGCGTCGGGCCGCACGGCCCGACTCATCGACCTGCCACCTCTGGAGGTGGCCGAGCTGCGCGCCACGCTGGGCGAGCTGCGACGGGACGCGTCCGGTCTGCCCGGCCAGGAGGAGCTCGCCGCGCTCTACCGCGGACTGCGCGCGGAGGCGGAGCGGGAGCGCCGGCCGCTCCTCGAGGTCTCGGTCGGGATGGGCATTGCCTTCCTGATCTCGGCCCGGACGGTCGCCGACCGCCATATCGCCGTGCCCTACCGGGAGGATTGGGCACCGCTCCACGGGGAGGGATTCGCCGCGTACGCGCGCCGGGTCGGCGCCCCCTACGCACGGGCAGCGACCGGCCACTTCGACCCGCGGCGCCCGTCCTGGACCGAGCGCCTCATCCACCGCCTGGCGCGCGTCCGGTGAGCGCGCCGCCTCTCAGGGTCGGGGAGCCGGAGGACCTGGCGGCCTGGGTCGACGTCCACAACCGCGTCTCCCGCACCGCCGTGTCGCTCGCCGAGATCGCGGCCTACCGCGCTGCCCTCCCCGGCTCCGCCCACCTCGTCGCCCTCGACGGCGACCGCACGGTCGCAGCCGCGTTCGCCGCGCCGGAGCCGGAGCAGCGCTCGCGCGGCGCCGTCCTAGCCTGGGTCGGCGTCCTCCCGCAGGAACGCGGGCGGTCGATCGGCTCGCTCCTGCTCGGCGCGCTCTCCGCGCAGGCGGGCGCCGCGGCCCTGACGGCGCTCGAGGGCGAGGTCTACGAGGACGACGCCGCCAGCCTCGCCTGGGCCGCGCGGCGCGGCTTCGCCGAGATCGGCCGCGAGTCGTGGCTGGCGCTCGACCTCCGCCGGCTCGAGGCGCCCGATCTCGCGGCGCCCGCCGGCGTCGAGGTCGTGACGCTCGCGGCACGCCCCGACCTCCTCCGCGGGGTCTACGAGGTGGCCCGCGAGGCCTACCCCGACATCCCGGGGAGCACAGAGGACGAGATGGAGCCCTTCGACGAGTGGCTCGCGCACGACATGAGCGGGCCGAACGACGACCCGGAGGGGGTCTTCCTCGCCCTGGCCGGCGGCGAGGTGATCGGCTATTCGAAGTTCCATCTCCCGCTGGCGAGACCGGGGATCGCCGTGCACGACCTCACCGGCGTGAAGCGGGCCTGGCGCGGGCGCGGCGTCGCCGGAGCGCTGAAGCGGGCCCAGATCGCCTGGGCGCAGGAACGGGGCTACGAGCGCCTGGAGACGTGGAACGAGGAGCGAAACGTGCCGATCCGGAAGCTGAACGAGCGTCTCGGCTACCGGCACGCCTCGGGCGCCGTGCTCGTACGCGGCCCGCTCTTCCATTCGGACGGAAACGTCCTACAGTCCGAATAGCCCACTCATTGCGGCCAAGGGGAGGGGCGACGTGAGGGTCTGGGAGAGCACGACCTGGCTTGCCATCGGCGCGACTGCGCTCGCGACGCTCGCCGTCCTGGCGGCGCTCGCGGCCGCGTACCGCGTGCGCAGGGCGAGCGGCGCGCGGCAGGCCGGCGAGCACGACGACGAGCGGCTGCTCGAGGAGCTGCGCCGCCGCAAGGCGGAGGCGGCGCGGGCGCGGGCCGAGCTGCGCTGGCTGCGCCGCCTGGCGGGCGCCGGCTCCGCGGACTCGCTCGACGGCCTGCTCCACCAGGCGCTCCAGGCCGCCGCCGACCTCGTCGACGCGGCGGCGGCCATGCTGCTCCTCCCCCGCCCCGACGGCGAGCCGCTCGCGGCGGCGTTCGGCCTCACGGCCGCGGAGGCGACTCGCGAGCTGCCGGTCCTTCCTCCCGGCGGCGCCGAGGCGCGCGCCGTCGCGCTCGCGTACCGCTACACGGAAGAGGAGCTGGCGCGCGACGACTTCCGGCTGACCGGCGGGCTCGCGCTCGCGCTCGCCGACCCGGAGGGCGCGCAGGTCGGGACGCTCGCGGTCTTCTGGCGGCGGGTCGAGCGGGAGGCGACCGAGGACGAGCTCGAACGGCTCGAGAGCCTCGCAGCCGCGCTCGGCCCCGCGCTCGTCAACGCGTTGCGCTTCGAGGGACTGCGGCGCGAGGCCGACGTCGACCCGGAGACCGGCCTGCACGGGCGGCGCTCGCTCGAGCGCTCGCTCGAGCGCGAGTGCGCCCGCGCACGCCGCTACGGCCACACTCTCACGCTCCTCCTGCTCAGGATCGACGCCGCCTCGGCCGACGGCCTCCTGCGCTGGGCGGCGGAGCGCCTCGCCGTCTCGGTGCGGGCGCCGGACGCCGTCTTCCACGTGGGCGGCGGCCGCTTCGCCGCCCTCCT
>JAICGP010000024.1 GCA_025923055.1 Thermoleophilia bacterium | reverse complement strand
GAGCGAGAGGCGCGACTTCGTGCTCGCGCGCGCCGGCGACGACACCGTCTCGGGGCTGGCCGGCAGCGACCTCCTCTTCGGCCAGCGTGGCGACGACTCGCTCTCGGGCGGCGACGGCCGCGACTACCTCTGGGGCGGCGCGGGAGCCGACGACCTCGAGGGCGGCGCCGGCCCCGACTCGCTGTGGGGCGGCTGGGGCGCCGACGAGCTCTTCGGCGGCGACGGGAACGACCGCCTCCACGCCGCCGCGGACGACGGCGCCGCCGACCTGCTCGACTGCGGCGAGTCGGACGACGACCGCGACCGCGCCGTGCTCCGGACCGGCGACACGGCCGTGGGCTGCGAGCGCGTCCGCACGCTGGCGGACTAGGGTCGGCTGCGTGTGGGAAGGCGGCGGGCCCGGTGGGGTCGGGCCCCGCCGCCGCTCGCCTAGGGAGCCGGCGCCAGCCGCTTCTCCACGATGTCGCGGTGCCTGGCGACGTGCATCCCGGCCCGCTCGTAGAGGCGCACGGCTCCGGTCAGGTTTTCGGCGTCGACGTCGAGCCCGGCCCGGGTCATGCCTCGTCGCCGGAGCTCGCCGAAGGCGTGGCGCAGGAGAGCGAGCCCGAGGCCGCGCCGCCGCCACGATCGGCGCACGGCGAGCACGATCACCCAGCCGAACTCCGGATCGCCGGCCGCGTGTGGGCCGCAGAGGCAGATGCCGGCCAGCTCGTCCCCGTCCTCCACGAGGAACCAGAGCTCGGGGTCGTAGGTGGGATGCTCCAGCATCCTCGTCCGCCAGTCGGCGAACGGCTCGCGGACGAACTCCCAGTGGTCCTCGAAGGCCTCCATGTCCGCATCGAAGACGCGCCCCTCGTCCTCACCCGGTACGAGCGTGCGCACCGCGAGGCCGTCCGGCCACCGGGGCCCCGGCAGGTCGTCGCGGAGCTCCACCCGCATCTCGAGCGAGTGCCGGACGAGGCGGTAGCCGGCCGCGTCGTACAGGGCCGAGAGCGGCTCGTCCGGCTGGGTCACGATTCCGCGGAGGAGCGCACCCGGCTCGGCCCGCCCGCGCGCCCACTCCTCGGCCGCGGCGAGCAGCGCCCCGGCCGCGGCCAGGCTCCGCCGCCCGGGATGCTCGCGGAGGTCGAGCCAGTAGCGGGTCCTCTCGGCCTCCTCGCGGACGTCGGCGTAGGCGGCGAGGCATCCCTCGGCGTCCTCGGCGACCCAGAGCTCGAGGTCCGGGAGCCGGAACCAGTGCGCGATCTCCTCGACGCTCGTCACCGGCTCGCCGTGGAGGTCTCTCGCGTGCTCGTTCAGGAGCTCGGCGATCGCGGCGGCGGCTTCGGCGCCCGGCGTCCGGACGACGAGCGCGGTTCCCGATGCCTTCTCGCGCACGGGGACCCTCAGCCCGCGGGTGCCGGGACCGCGTCCAGCGCGGAGCGCAGCGAGGCGACGAACTCCTCGAGGCCGGCGGCGCCGGACTCCTCAGCGACCTGGATCGCGCGGCTGCCGACGACGATCCCGTCGGCGAGGGCGGCGGCCGCGGCCGCCTGCTCGGGCGTCGAGATGCCGAAGCCGGCGAGGAGGGGAACGCCCGTGAGCGCGCGCGCCCGCTCCACGAGGCCCTCCAGCTGTCCCGAGACCGTGGCGCGGGCGCCGGTCGTGCCCGTGACGGAGACGAGGTAGAGCCAGCCGTCGGTGCGCTCGGCGGCCTCCCGGATCCGCTCCTCGGTGGAGGTCGGGGCGACGAGCTGGACGCGCGGGATCTCGGGCGCCGCCTCCAGGGGCAGGTCGGCGACGATGAGGCTCGTGGCGCCGGCCGTGCGCGCGTCCGCCCAGAAGCGCTCGTAGCCGTGGGCCTCGAGGATGGACGCGTACGTCATCGGGATGAGCGGGACGTCGGGGCCGACGAGCCGCCGGGTCTCCGCGAGGCACGCGAGGCACCGCTGCGTCCGCATGCCGCGCTCGAGCGCCCGCTCGCCTGCGAGGCGGATGACGGGGCCGTCGGCGAGCGGGTCGGAGAAGGGGAAGCCGATCTCGAGCAGGTCGGCGCCGCCGGCCACGGCGGCCTCGGCGAGCGCCGGCGTCTCGGGGAGCGCCATCAGGTAGACGGAGAGGCGCTTAGCGGCCATGGGAGAGGACGACGGCGAGATCCTTGTCGCCGCGTCCGGAGAGGCAGACGACGACGAGCTCCGCATCCAGCTCGAGCGCCCGGGCGAGCGCGTGCGCCGGCTCGAGGGCCGCGATGATCCCTTCGCGCTCGGCGAGCAGGTGGAGGGCGGCCAGCGCCTCCTCGTCGGTCGCGGGGACGTACTCGGCGCGGCCCGTGTCGCGCAGGTGGGCGTGCTCGGGCCCGACGCCGGGGTAGTCGAGCCCGGCGGAGATGGAGTGCGCGTCGGCCACCTGGCCGTCCTCGTCGGCGAGGATCGACGAGCGGGCGCCGTGCAGGACGCCCGGCCTTCCCGTCCCGAGGCTGGCGGCGCCGGCCGCCTCGACGCCGACGAGGCGCACGCCGTCGTCGCCGAGGAAGCCGGCGAAGATGCCGATCGCGTTCGAGCCGCCCCCGACGCAGGCGACGACCGCGTCGGGCAGCCTTCCCTCCGCGTCGAGGATCTGCCCGCGCGTCTCACGCCCGATCACCGCCTGGAGTTCGCGCACGATCTCGGGGTAGGGGTGCGGCCCGACGCACGAGCCGATCAGGTAGTGCGTCGTCTCGACGTTCGTGATCCAGTCGCGGATCGCCTCGCTCGTCGCCTCCTTGAGCGTGCGCGTGCCGAACTCGACGGGGCGCACCTCGGCGCCGAGGAGGCCCATGCGCTCGACGTTCGGCCTCTGGCGGGCCATGTCCTCGGAGCCCATGTAGACGACGCACTCGAGACCGAAGCGGGCGCAGACCGTGGCCGCCGCGACTCCGTGCTGGCCGGCTCCCGTCTCGGCGACGATGCGGCGCTTGCCCAGGCGGCGGGCCACCAGCGCCTGGCCGACCGCGTTGTTGATCTTGTGCGCGCCCGTGTGGCAGAGGTCCTCCCGCTTCAGGTAGAGGCGGCGTCCGTCGCCGATCCGCTCGGCGCGGTAGAGCGGCGTCGGCCGGCCGACGTAGGTCTCCTGCAGGTGGGCGAGCTCGTCCTGGAAGGACGCGTCGGCGCGGATCTCGGCCCAGCCGCGCTCGAGCTCGTCGAGCGCCGGCACGAGCGTCTCCGGGACGTACCGGCCCCCGTAGGCGCCGAAGAGCCCGCGCTCGGCGACGCTCACGCGCGTACCGCCTCCGGGGCGCGGACGGCGTCCACGAAGGCGCGCACGCGGGCGTGATCCTTGACCCCCGGCGCGGCTTCCAGGCTGCGGCTCGCGTCCACCGCCCACGGACGGACGGCCTCGGCGGCGGCCGCGACGTTCTCCGCGGTGAGGCCGCCGGCGAGCACGACACGGCCCTCGACCTGGGAGGCGCGGCGCCAGTGCTCCTCGTCCTCGCCCAGCCAGGGCAGGTCGAGCACCGTCGCGACCGGCTCGCCGCGGCGCAGGAGCGTGCCGTCGCGGCCGCGGTGGCCGCTCTCCTCGGGGTAGAGCTGCACCAGGTCGGTGCCGGCGTCCTCCGCCTCGCCGACGAAGACGGCGACGGAGAGCATCGTGGCCGGGACCGGTAGCGGCGCCTCGGCACGGCGCGGGCTCTCGGCGAGGACGAAGCCCGCCAGGTCGGCGCCGGCCTCGGCGGCGGCGTCGACGTCCTCGGGGCGCGTCAGGCCGCACACCTTGACCAGGGGCCGGGCGAGGACCTCGGCGAGCTTGGCCGCCGGGTCGGCCGCGCGCATGAGGGCGGAGCCGATCAGGACCGCGTCGGCGCCGGCGAGCTCCGCCTCGGCGCCCTGCGCCCGGCTCGAGACGGCGCTCTCGGCGACGACGACGCGGTCGCGCGGCGCCCTCGCGACGAGCTCGAGCTGCGCGGTGCGGTCGATCGCGAACGTCTCCAGGTCGCGGGCGTTGATGCCGATCACGTCGGCGCCGAGCCCGACGGCCCGCTCGAGCTCCGCAGCGTCGTGCGCCTCGACGAGCAGGTCGAGGCCGAGCGTCCGCCCGCCCGTGAGCAGGAGGCGTGCCTGCTCGTCGTCCAGGTCCCGGAGGAGCAGGAGAGCCGCGTCGGCGCCGGCGATCCGCGCCTGGAGCAGGTCGCCCTGGTCGCGGAAGAAGCCCTTCGCCAGGAGCGGCGCGCCCGTCGCCGCCCGGGCGGCCTGGAGATCGGCGAACGAGCCGCCGAAGCGCTCGTCCACGAGGATGGAGACGGCCGCCGCGCCGCTCTCCTCGAAGGCACGGGCGAGCCCCGCGGCGTCCGCGTCGGGCCGCAGGTCGCCCGCCGAGGGCGAGCGGCGCTTCACCTCCGCGATCGCCGCGAGCCCGGGCCGCGCGAGCGCGTCGCGAAAGCGCCCCATCAGCGTCCCTCTCCGACCTGTCTGGTGCCAGGCACCTGCCACGTCCGTGTGGGACGTGGCGAACGCGGTCTTTCCGGGCGCGGAGCAGCTCGCAGCGACTCGAACGCGTCCGGAGCAGCCCTGTCCGGTGCCAGGCACCTGACAGGGCGCATCAGGCCAGGACCTCCGCCTGGGAGAAGGCGACGAGCGCCTCCAGGCGCTCGGCGGCCGCGCCGCTGTCGACGGCGTCGGCGGCGGTGCGGTAGCCCTCCTCGAGGTCGTGGGCGCGGCCGGAGGCCGCGATCGCGCCGGCCGCGTTGAGGAGGACGGCCTCGCGCTTCGCGCCCGGGGCGCCGGCGAAGACCTCCCGCAGGAAGTCGGCGTTCTCCGCCGGCGTGCCGCCCGCGAGCTCGGCGGAGGAGCAGCGCGGGACGCCGAAGTCGGCGGGGTCGAGCTCGCGCCGCTCGACCCGGCCGTCGGCGACCTCGCAGACGAGGTTCGGGCCGGCCGGCGAGAGCTCGTCGACGCCGCCCGCGCCGTGCACGACGAACGCGCGCCGGGCGCCCAGCCGGGCCAGCACCGAGGCGATCGTCTCCACCAGCTCCGGAGCGTAGACGCCGACCACCTGGGCGCGCGCGCCCGCCGGGTTCGTCAGCGGCCCGAGCACGTTGAAGACGGTCCGCGTCGCCAGCTCCCGGCGCACCGGCGCCGCGTGGCGCATGGCGGGATGGTGAGCGGGAGCGAAGAGGAACCCGAAGCCGAGCTCGTCGATCGACTGCTCGATGCGCGCCGGCGGCAGCTCGAGCCGGAAGCCGAGCGCCTCGAGCACGTCCGCCGAGCCCGACGCGGAGGAGACGGCGCGGTTCCCGTGCTTCGCCACGGCCGCCCCCGCCGCCGCCGCCACGAGCGCGGCCGCCGTCGAGATGTTGAACGTGCGCGCGCCGTCACCGCCCGTGCCGGCCGTGTCCACGAGGTCGTCGCGGGCCGGCCGCACCGGGAGCACGTGCTCGCGCATCGCCTCGGCGCACCCGGCGATCTCGTCCGGCGTCTCGCCCTTGAGGCGCAGCGCCACGAGGAAGCCGCCCATCTGCGCGGGCGTCGCCTCGCCGCCCATGATCGCGTTCATGACCTCGCGCGCCTGCGCCTGCGAGAGGTCCCGCCCCTCGAGGAGCCGGGCCAGGGCCTCCTGGATCGTCACCGCCGACCCTCCAGGAAGTTGCGTCCCAGCGCCGGGCCGTCCGGCGTGAGCACCGACTCGGGGTGGAACTGGATGCCGACGACGGGCAGCTCGCGGTGCCGCACGGCCATCACCTCGCCGTCGTCGGCGGTCGCGCAGACCTCCAGGGACACGGGCACGGCCGTGGCGGCGAGCGAGTGGTAGCGGCCGGCCTCGAGCGGGTCCGGGAGGCCCGCGAAGATGCCGCGGCCGTCGTGCGACACCGGGCTCGCCTTCCCGTGCAGGAGCCTGCGCGCCTGGCCGACCTCGCCGCCGAAGGCCTCGACGATCGCCTGGTGGCCGAGGCAGACGCCGAGCGTCGGCACGCGCGGCCCGAGGCGCCGGACGATGTCCAGGGTGGTGCCCGCGTCACCCGGCCGCCCGGGGCCGGGGGAGATCACCAGGTGGCTCGGCGCGAGCCGCTCCGCCTCGTCGGCGTCGACGGCGTCGTTGCGGAGCACAGTCACCTCCGCGCCGAGCTCCTGGAAGAGGTGGGCGAGGTTGTACGTGAAGCTGTCGTAGTTGTCGACGAGGAGGATCACGGCGCGGGCGTGCCTCCATTCTGCTCCGCCGCGGCGAGCGCCGCCTCGAGCGCCGCGAGCTTGCGAAGGCACTCCTCGTGCTCGGCGGCCGGGTCGGAGTCGGCCACGATCCCGGCGCCCGCCTGCAGGCGGGCGAGGCCGTCGGCGAGCACGACCGTGCGGATCGCGATGCAGGTGTCGAGCGTCCCGTCGGGCAGCGCGTAGCCGACCGCGCCCGCGTACGGCCCCCGCCGGTAGCCCTCGAGCTCCGAGACGATCTGCATGGCGCGCACCTTGGGCGCCCCCGAGACGGTCCCGGCGGGGAAGCACGCGCGCAGGAGGTCGAAGCCGCTCCGCTCCGGCAGGAGCTCGCCCACGACCTCGGAGACGAGGTGCGTCACGTGTGAGTACCGCTCCGCCTCGAGAAAGCGGACGACCTCGACGGTGCCGGCCGCGCAGACCCTGGAGAGGTCGTTGCGCCCCAGGTCGACGAGCATGACGTGCTCGGCCCGGTCCTTCGCCGAGGCGAGGAGCTGCTCGGCGTCGCCCGCGCCCGCCGACGTCGTCCCCGCGATCGGGTTGAGGGACGCGCGCGAGCCCTCGAGCTTCACGAGGGTCTCCGGCGAGGAGCCGACGAGCGCGATCCCGTCGAGCTCGAGGAGGAAGTGGTACGGGGAGGGGTTGATGCGCCGCAGCGCGCGGTAGAGCGCGATCGCGGAGACCTCCGTAGGGCGCTCGGCCCGCTGCGAGAGGACGACCTGGAAGGCGTCGCCGGCGCGGATGTGGTCCTTGACGCGGCGGACGCCGTCCTCGTACGCCTCGCGGGGCGGGAACCTTCGGGTGGGGCCGCCCGCGACCGGCCCGCCGGCCTCGCCCTCGGGCGGCTCGCCGCGGAGCCGCGCGGCCACCTCGCCCGCGTCGCCCGCGAGCACCTCGGCGACGCTGGCGCCGTGGTCGAAGCGGACGAGCGTCTCCGCGACGACGAAGCGGCTCTCGGGCAGACCCGGCCCGTCCTCCGGAAGCGGCACCGTCGGCTCGAGCACGGCCACGTGGTCGTAGCCGAGGTAGCCGACGACCGGCCGCCCCGCCGCGACCTCGCGCTCGGCCTCGGCGACCTCGACGAGCCGCGCCCCCGACCCGACGAGGCTGTGCCGGCCGAGCCTGCCCTTCTCGACGGACTCGAGCAGGAAGCCGGCGCGCGCTCCCTCCCGCAGCCGGAGGTAGGCCCCCAGCGGGGTGATCAGGTCGGCGTGGATGTCGGGCGCGATCGTCACGGCAAACGAAAGAAGACCCTGCGGACGGGGTCTTCGAGCAGAACGGGCTGGCCGGGCCTCGGGACTAGCAGGCGACGCTCCCGCTCCGCTCGCGGCGCCAGGCCCACCAGGTGCGGACGGGAGTCGTCATCTGGGCGGAGCGTAGGCCACCTCTCTCGGCCGCGTCAAGGCCCGGCCGGGGCCCGCTCGACACCCAGACGGCATCGCCCCAATAATGGCCGCCGTGGAGCCGCACCCCATCCGCCTCGTGGTGGAGGACGACCTGGCGCGCTCGCGCCTCACCGTCTTCTTCCGGCTCCTCCTCGCCATTCCGCATCTGATCTGGATCACGCTCTGGACGATCGCGATGGTGCTGATCGCGATCGTCAACTGGTTCGCGGTGCTCCTCACCGGGCGTCTCCCGGGCGGCCTCCACGACTTCACCGCCGCCTACGTCCGCTACACGACGCACCTGAACGCCTACCTCTACCTCGCGGCCAACCCGTACCCCGGCTTCCTGGGAACGCCGGGCAGCTACCCGATCGACGCCCGGATCGAGGAGCCGGAGCGGCAGAGCCGCTGGAAGACCGCGTTTCGGATCTTCCTGGCGCTCCCCGCGCTCCTGCTCATGACCACGCTCGTCGGCGCCGGCGGCGGTGGCGGCGGTGGTGGCGGCGGCGGCGGCACGACCGGGGACACGGACTTCGGCTCGGAAGCCGCCTGGGGCGCCGGCGGAACGGCGAGCGCGGTATTCGTCGCCGCGATCCTCGCCTGGTTCGCCATTCTCGCGCGGGGGTACGCGCCGGTCGGCCTCCGCGACCTCGCCGCCTACGGCCTGCGCTACGCGGCGCAGACGTTCGGCTACGTGCTCCTCCTCACGGACCGCTACCCGAACGTCGACCCGCGCGAGCCTCCGGCCACGCAGCCGACGCCCGAGAAGCCCGTGAGGCTGCGGGTGGAAGACGACCTGCGCCGCTCTCGCCTCACGGTCTTCTTCCGCCTCCTCCTCGCCATCCCACACTTCGTCTGGCTCTTCCTCTGGGGCATCGCCGTGTTCCTCGCCCTCATCGTCGGCTGGTTCGCGACGCTCGCGACCGGGCGGCTTCCGGACGCGTTGCACCGCTTCTTCTCCGCGTACCTGCGCTACGAGATCCACGTCTTCGCCTTCGTCCTGCTCGTGGCGAACCCCTTTCCCGGCTTCACCGGCACGCCGGGCAGCTACCCGGTGGACGTCGAGATCGGCCCGCGCGAGCCGCAGAACCGCTGGAAGACGCTCTTCCGCCTCTTCCTGGCGATCCCGGCGGCTCTGCTGAACTCCGCGCTCAGCGGGCCGCTCTACGTGGCGGCGTTCCTCGGCTGGTTCGCGTCGCTCGCCCTGGCCCGCATGCCCGAGAGCCTGCGCAACCTGGGCGCCTACGTGCTCCGCTACTCCGCCCAGTTCTACGCCTACCTGTACCTCCTCACCGACAGCTACCCGTACAGCGGCCCCGCGGAGTACGTCGAGCCCGAAGTCGCGCTGGAGCCCGTTCCGACGTGGCCCGACGCCCCACCCGAGCCCTCCTTCTAGGCGCCCTCTTCCTGCTCGCGGTCGGCCTCGTGGCCGGCTGGAGCCTGAGCGCCTGGGCGCTCTGGCAGACGGAGGTCCCGGACGGCCTCGACCCGCTGACGGTGCCGGACTCCGAGATCCTCTCTCCGGATCTGCTGGACGAGGCGCGGAGCTACGAGACGTTCCTGCGCGTGCTCTTCCTCGTCTCGCTGGTCGTCGTGATCGTCGCTCTCGCCCTCTACGCTCGCTTCGGCGGTCGCTTCGTGCGCGAGTCGGCGGCCGGGCGGATCGGCACCGGGATGCTGCTCGGGATGCTCGGCCTGGCGTTCCTCTGGATCGTCGACATCCCGTTCGGGCTCGCCGCGCTCTGGTGGGAGCGGCGCCACGACGTGTCCGAGCTGGACTACGGCACCTGGCTCGCCGAGAACTGGCTGGCGCTCGGGGGCGAGTTCCTGTTCGTCTGCCTGGCCCTTCTCGTCGTCATGGGCCTCGCCGGGCCGCTGCGCGACTGGTGGTGGATCCCGGGAGGCGCCGTGTTCGTCGCGCTGGCGCTCCTCTTCACGTTCGTCTCGCCGTACCTTCTGCCGGCGCAGGTGGACGCGCCGCCCGACGTCGTCGCCGAGACCCGCAGCCTCGCGGAGGAGCAGGACGTGGGGGAGATCGACGTCCGCGTCGCCGACGTCGACTCCTACGAGAGCCCGAACGCCGCCGCCGCAGGCCTCGGGCCCACCCGCCGCATCGTCGTGTGGGACACGCTGCTCGAGAGCTTCGGCGACGACGAGGTGCGCGTCGTCCTCGCCCACGAGGTCGGGCACCACTCGCGCGAGCACCTCTGGAAGAGCGTCGCCTGGTACGCGCTCTTCGCGTTCCCGGGCGCCTTCCTGATCGCCTGGACGACCCGGCGGAGAGGCGGGATGCGGGAGCCGACGGCCGTTCCGCTCGCTCTCCTCGTCTTCGTCGCGCTCCAGACCGTCGCGCTTCCGGCCCAGAACGCGATCACCCGCAACCTCGAGGCGGAGGCGGACTGGGTCGCGCTCGAGACGACCGAGGATCCGGACGCTGCCCGCGACCTCTTCGCCGGCTTCTCGGAGCAGGGCCTCATCGACCCGAGCCCGCCGACGTGGGCCTACGCGCTCATGGAGACGCACCCGGCGATCGCCGAGCGCATCGCCATGGCCGAGGCCTGGGAGCTGCGCGCGGGCCGCTAGCGCCTCGTGGGAGGGCGGCGGCCGGTTGGTACGCTGACCTCGTGGCACGCTCCGTCATCGTCGCGACCGCGCGAACGCCGTTCGGGAAGCTCGGCGGCGGCCTGCGCGACTACGAGGCGCCGCAGCTCGGCGCGATCGCGATCCGGGGCGCCCTCGAGCGCGTCGACGTCCGCCCGGAGGAGGTCGAGTACGTGCTCATGGGCCAGGTGCTGCAGGGCGGCGCCGGGCAGGCGCCCGCGCGGCAGGCAGCGGTCGCCGCGGGCGTGCCGAAGGAGGTCCCCGCCGACACGATCAACAAGGTCTGCGCCTCGAGCGTGCGCGCCGTCGAGATCGCCGACCAGATGATCCGCGCCGGCGACCACCACGTGATCGTCGCCGGCGGCATGGAGTCGATGTCGAACGCGCCGTACATCCTCAAGAAGGCGCGCTTCGGCTACCGGCTGGGCGACGGCGCGCTCATCGACCTGATGACGCACGACGGCCTCCTGTCGACGTTCGACGGCAAGCACATGGTCGAGCAGGCCTCCTTCGTGTCGCGCGAGCTCGGGATCACGCGCGAGGAGCAGGACCAGTGGGCGTACCGCTCCCATCAGCGCGCGGTCGCCGCCATCGACGAGGGGCGCTTCGCGGACGAGATCGTCGCCGTGGACGGCGTCGAGGTGGACGAGGCGCCGCGGCGCGACACGTCGCTCGAGAAGCTGGGGGCCCTGAAGCCCGTCTTCGACCCCGAGGGGACGACGACGGCCGGCAACGCGCCCGGCGTCAACGACGGCGCCGGTGCGCTCGTGATCACGAGCGAGGCGTTCGCGCGCGAGCGGGGCCTCGAGATCCTGGCGACGATCCTCTCGCAGGGCTACGTCGCGGACGAGTTCGCCTACCTCGCCCGCACGCCGGCGAAGGCGGGCGCGCGGGCCCTCGAGAAGGCCGGCAAGACGATCGACGACGTCGAGCTCGTCGAGATCAACGAGGCGTTCTCCTCCGTGAGCGTCAACTCCGTGCGGATGCTCGGCGCCGACCCGGAGAAGGTGAACGTGAACGGGGGCGCCGTCGCCCTCGGGCACCCGATCGGGGCCTCGGGGGCGCGCATACTCGGGACGATGGTGCACGAGCTGCGCCGCAACGGCGGCGGCCTCGGCCTCGCGGCGATCTGCTCCGGCGGCGGCCAGGGCGACGCCGTTCTGATCGAGGTCTAGTCGAGGTAGACGAGCCACGCGGGGCGCTCGGGCTCCGCCCGGGCGACCGTCTCGCCGGTGACGAGGTCGATCAGCTCGTAGAGCCGCCCCTCGTTGCCGGCGGCGTAGAGGCGGCCCCCGGACGTGTAGGAGAACTCGACCAGCTCGCCCGACGTGAGCCGGAAGCGCTCGTTCCCCTCCAGGTCGAGCGCGACCACGCCCGCCTTCCCGGACTCGTCGTCCTGCCACCAGGAGGCGAGGAGCGCGTCGTCGCGGACGGTCACCGACGCGGCCTCGTCGTTGACGCGGCGCACGCTCCAGTCACCAGGGTCGATCAGCATGAGCCCCGCCGGCTCGATGTCCGGGCGGTCGCCGTCGGCGGCGTAGTTCGCGCCGCTCACGGCGACGAGACCGCTCTCGAGCCAGACGGCGTTGCGGTCGGGGCCGTCGATCGTCTTGGCGTGGGCCGCCGGCTGCAGCCAGTCCCGCAGGCGCCCGAGGAGCGACACCGGCTCCGAGAGGTCGTGGTAGCGGACCTCGAGCGTCTCCAGGTCGACCTCGGCGACCCGGTTTCCGGCCGGGACGACGAGCGCTCGGCCGCCGGAAGGCTCGACGGCGAGGCCGGGGACCGACTGGCGGGCGCGGAAGTCCTCCTCCGTCTCGCCCTCCTGCTCCCAGCCGGCCTGGACCTCGCCGAGCTCCGTCGAGCGAACCTCGCTGCCGTCGAAGACCGCGAGCTTCGCCGGCCCGATCCTGTCGGGCGGCGCGAGCAGGAAGACGAGGCCGCCCTCGACGGGGTGGGACGATACGACCGTCCCTTCGAGCTCGTGCTCGGACACGACCCGGCGCGTGCCGGGGTCGATGGCGACCGCGCGCGAGGGCAGCCCGCTGACCGAGGCGAGGAGGAGATCGGGCGAGACCCAGTTCAGGCGCTCGAAGTAGCCTTCCGTCCGGCCGCCGACGTCGATCGTGCCGACAGCCTTCATCCGCTCGAGGTCGACGATCTGGACGTAGCCGCGGGTGTCGGCGCCCAGTGCGAGCGCGCTGCCGTCCGGCGAGCGGTCGACCGCCGAGTAGTAGTACGAGAAGGAGACCGACCGCCCGTCGACCGGCTCGAGCGTCTCCGCGTCCGCCCAGAAGAGCTCGCCGCCCTCCAGGTCGTTCCAGACGGCGAGCAGCTCCTTTTCCGCCGGGGGAGCCGCTTGCGTGCTCGTCGCGGTCGTGGTCTCCCGCGGGGCGGCGGCGTCCTCGCTCCCGCCGCAGCCGAGGAGGGCAAACGCGGCCGCCGACGCGAGAAGGAGCGAACGGAGCACTACACGCAGTACAGCACGGGCCCGGCAAAGGTTCCAGTAGTGTCCCGGCGCGATGCGGTTCGAGCGCGTTCTCGTCGTCGGCGCCGGCCAGATGGGCGCGGGGATCGCCCAGGTGGCCGCCGTCTCCGGGCGGCACGTGCTCCTCCACGACGCGGCTCCCGGGGCGGTGGAGAAGGGGCTCGCGGCGATGCGGAAGAGCCTCGACCGGCTGGCCGCGAAGGGCGCTCCCGACGAGCCCGAGGAGGTGCTCGCACGCGTCGAGGCGGTCGACGACCTGGCGCCGGCCGACCTCATGGTCGAGGCCGTCGTCGAGGACGCCGCCGTCAAGGAGGACGTCTTCCGCCGCGCGGACGAGACCCTGCCTGCCGAGGCGGTGCTCGCCTCGAACACGTCGTCCATCCCGATCGCGACCCTGGCGGCGGCGACCTCGCGGTCGGAGCGCGTGATCGGCATGCACTTCTTCAACCCGGTCCCCGTGATGGCGCTCGTCGAGGTCGTGCGCACGCCGGCCACGTCCGACGAGACGGTGGCGGCGGTCGTCGAGCTCGCCCGCGAGCTGGGGAAGACCCCCGCCGAGGCCAACGACTTCCCGGGCTTCGTCTCCAACCGCATCCTGATGCCGTTCGTGAACGAGGCCGCCTACGCGCTCGCCGACGGCGTCGCCGAGGCGGAGGCGATCGACACGATCGCCAAGCTCGGCTTCAACCACCCGATGGGGCCGCTCGCGCTCGCCGACCTGATCGGCCTCGACACCTGCGTCTCGATCATGGAGGTGCTCCGCGACGGGCTCGGCGACGCGAAGTACGAGCCGTGCCCGCTCCTCCGCGAGCACGTCGCCGCCGGGCGCCTCGGCCGCAAGAGCGGCGCCGGGTTCTACGACTATTCGTGAGGGGCGACAGGAAGGGTCTCGGCTCTCTCCCTCTAAAGGGTGAGGGCCGATGAACCGATTCGACCCCTGACGACGAAGTAGAAGGAGCCGCAGTGCGCCTGCTCATCGTTGACGACGACCCTGGCCTCCGGGCGCTCTTCCGGACGACGTTCGAGATCGTGGACGTGGAGGTGGACGAGGCCTCCGGCGGGCTCGAGGCGCTGGAGGCGGTCGCGCGGAGCCGTCCCGACGCCATCGTGGTCGACGTCCGCATGCCCGGGATGGACGGGCTCGAGCTCTGCCGGCGCATCAAGGCCGACCCGGACCTGGCGGGCGTCGCCGTCGTGCTCCTCTCCGGCTCGGGCGAGGAAGGCGCGCGGCGGGCGGACGAGGTCGGTGCCGACGCCTTCCTGAGCAAGCCGTTCAGCCCGCTCGAGCTGCTCGAGGTGGTCGGGCGCCTGGCGGGCGGGCTCGGGCCCGTGGCGCCCAGCCGGGCGGCGGGCGAGGCGGCGGTCGCCGACGAGAACCAGCTCCTCCTCTACGCGCGCGACCTGCGCCACCTGCTCGAGGTCGAGCGCGGCCAGCGGCTCCTCCTCGAGAACGCCTACAGCGAGACCGTCGCCGCCCTCGCGAGCGCCCTCGAGTCGAAGGACACCGGCACGCGCGCGCACTCTCAGCGCGTGCAGCGCTACGCCCTCGACCTGGCGCGCCACCTGGATCGCGACCTCGTCGACGACCCGAGCGCCGAGTACGGCTTCCTGCTCCACGACGTCGGCAAGATCGGGATCCCCGACCGGATCCTCCGGAAGCCGGGCCCGCTGAGCGAGGGCGAGACGCGTCTCATGAGGACGCACACCCTGCTGGGGGAGCAGATGCTCGGCGGCGTGGCGTTCCTGCAGGGCGAAGGGCTGCGCGTCGTGCGCTCGCACCACGAGCGCTGGGACGGGGACGGCTATCCGGACGGGCTGGCGGGGACGGACATCCCGCTCTCGGCACGGGTCTTCGCGGTCGCCGACGCGCTCGACGCGATGACGAGCGACCGCCCCTACCGGAGCGCGCTCACGTGGGGGGCCGCGGGCCGCGAGATCGTGGCCGGGTCGGGGCGGCAGTTCGACCCGGGCGTCGTGCAGGCGTTCGTCGCGCGCGAGGCGTCCCTGCGGGCCGTGCGGATCGAGTTCGCCGCCGTCTAGGCCCTCCTAGCGCTCCCTCGTTCGGGGCTGGAAGCCGGCCGTGGCACGGCCGATCCTCCCACCATGCCGAGGATCGCCCTCGCTCTCGTCATCGCGCTCGCGGCGCTCCTCCCGCTCGGCTGCGCCGGCGCCGAGGGGCAGCGCGCGCAGGAGCTGCTCGCCGAATCCGACCGGGCGGTCGCCGAGGTCGAGTCGATGCGGTTCGCGGGACGGATCTGGATGGAGACGCCCGTCGGCGACTTCACCTTCGTCATGCGCGGCGGCGGGACGACGAAGCGCGGCGGCGCCTCGTACATGACGATGGAGGCGCCCGACGTGCCGCAGTTCCCGGGGCTGAGCGTCGTCGTCCGCGGCCAGACGGCCTGGGTGAAGGCCGGCGGGGCGTGGGAGCGGACCGAGCTGCCCCCGCAGAGCGCCGTCGGCGTCGAGCAGTTCGACTTCACCCCCTACGTGAAGGACGTGGACGTCGACGGTGGTCACGAGGTCGCCGGCGAGCCGGCGGTGAAGCTGACCGGCGTGCTCGACACGGGCGGGCTCGTGAACGGCCTCTTCAGCCAGCTCGGGTCGGTGCCGGGCGGAGCGATGCCCGACCTCTCGCAGAGCCTCGGGGACACGAGGATCGTCCTCTACGTCTCGGAGGTCAGCCACCTGCCTCTGCGCACGCTCATGGACATGAGCGTCGAGGAAGCCGGGGAGCGCTACGAGCTCCACATGGACTTCGCCGTGAGCGGCATCGACGAGCCGGTGAAGATCCCGCGCGTCGGCGGGTAGCCGAGAGGGCGCTTCTATACTCGGCGCGTGAGACGCCGAGAAGAGCCCGTCCGCCTGACGCAGATCTACACGCGCGCCGGGGACGACGGCGAGACGAGCCTCGGCGAGGGCACCCGTGTGCCGAAGACCGACCCGCGGATCGTCGCCTACGGGACGGTCGACGAGCTCAACTCCCTGGTCGGGCTGGTGCTCGCCGCCAACGTCCCTGGCGAGTTCCGCCCGTGGCTGCAGGCGATCCAGAACGACCTCTTCGACCTCGGCGCCGACTTCTCCGTGCCGCTCGAGGCGGAGAGGAAGAAGAAGGGCAGGACGCGCCTGCGGGTGACGTCCGAGCAGGTCGGGCGCCTCGAGGGCCTCTGCGACCTCGTGAACGCGCGGCTCGAGCCGCTCCGGAGCTTCGTCCTCCCCGGCGGCACCGAGGCCGCCGCTCGCCTGCACGTTGCCCGCAGCGTCTGCCGTCGCGCCGAGCGCCTTGCCGTCGCGCTCGCCGACGAGCATCCCGTCAACCCCGCGGCGCTCGCGTACCTGAACCGTCTCTCCGACCTTCTCTTCATCCTCGCGCGGGCGGCCAACGCGGACTCGGCGGAGGCCCTGTGGCGCCCCGGCGGCGAGCCCTGAGCCGACGACCGACCCCGGCTTTGTGTTCCACGCGCACAAGCGCTCGCGCCGGTTCGAGCGCGCTCTCTCCGCGACAAGGCTCGCGATCGAGCTCGTGCTCGTGAAACACAAAGTCTCCGTGGGGCCCGCCCCGGGCGGCGGGTGACGCTCGAGCTCGCGGTCGCCGGCGCCGGTTCCTTCGTCGCCGGTTTCCTCGGCTCGCTCGTCGGCCTCGTGCTCGGGAGCCTGCGGCTGCCCGCGGTGCTCCTCGCCTCGGGGAGCCCGGCCGCGGCAGCGGGCGCGAACATCGCCGTGAGCGCCGCCGCGGCGCTCTCGGGCGGGATCGCGCACGCGCGGGCCGGCCGCGTGAGCTGGCCGATCGTCGCCTGGATGACGCCCCCCTCGGTGGCCGGCGCCTTCGCCGGGGGGTACTTCGCCCACGCCGTGCCGTCCCGGCTCTTGCTGGCTGGGATCGCGCTGCTGCTCGCCTGGAACGGCCTCGACCTCCTGCTCGAGCTGCGAGCCGCGCCGGAGTCGCGGCGCCCGCGGCTGGCCGCGGTCGTCTCCGGCGGCCTCATCGGGCTCCTCGGCGGCGCCGTCGGGCTCATCCTGGGCACCCTCCGCCTGCCGGCGCTGCTCCGCAGCGTCGGCCTCACCGCGCACGCCGCCGTGGGAACGAACCTCGTCGTCGGCTTCTTCCTCGGCACGGCAGGCTTCGCCGGACACCTCGCGAGGCTCGAGGTCGAGTGGCTCGTGCTCGCCGTCAGCCTGGCCGGCGCGGTCCCGGGCGCCTGGCTCGGCGCCCGCTACACAGGCCGGGTACCCGAGGCGCTGCTCCGCCGGCTCGTCGGCGTCGCCCTGCTCGCCGTCGCCGCGGCGATCGCGGTTGCCGCCGCCGTCTAGCTAGGAGGGTTTGGCGGAATGGGGCCTGTGCCGCCGTGCCGCGCTGCCGCCCCGAGGACTGCGTCCTCAGTCGCGCCCGTAGCTGAACCGCTACGAGCGCTCCCTGCGTCCTTGTCTCGGAACTACCATCGCGCCCTCGGCGACGAGCAACACTCCGCCAAACCCTCCTATCGGCGGAAGCCGACGAGGCGCCGGAGGCCCCGGGCGACGCCCCGGGCGAGCCGCACGTCCCAGAGCAGCTCCTCGCCGCCGGGCGCGCCCGGGCGGAGCGGGCGGCGAGCCCGGAGGATGGCCGCGAAGCCGACCGAGAAGGCCGCCACGAGGAGCCCGAAGCCGAGCTCCTGCCGCAGCTCGCCGAGGCCGACGCTGCGGACCCTGGTGAAGGGGAGGGCGAAGCCGCCGCCCTCGGAGGCGTCGCCGGCCTCGACGGTCGGGACCTCGTCCGCAGGGGCAGCGGGGACGGGCAGCGTCGGCGCCGCGGCCGTGGTCGGGACGGGCGCGGGGATCGGTGCGCTCGGCGGCGGGGAGCCTGCCGACGGCGTCGTGGGCGAGAAGGCCGCCGGCCGCCGCGTGGAGCCGCCGCCCCTCGAGACGGTGAGCGGGATCTTCGTGCCCGCCCGGCGGAGACCGGTCGCGGCGGCGAGGACCCTGCCCTTGGCGACCCGCGAGGAGCTCTTGTACCTCACCTTCCCGACCTTGAAGCCGCGCTTCTTCAGCGCCGTCTTCGCGGCCGCGAGCGCGCTCCCCTTCAGCTTCGGGAGAACCCTGAGCGCGTAGCTCTTCGTGCCGACGTTCCCCGCCTCGTCGACCGCGGCGACGCGGAAGGAACGGCCGTCCGTGGTGCGGAAGGCGCCCATGGAGACCGAGCGGGCTCCCGCGCCGACGGTCTTGGCGACGGCGGTGCCGGAGTAGATCCGGTAGGCGGCCACGACACCCGAGTTGTCGCGCGCCGCCGACCACGCGAGGCGGAAGGTCTTGCCCGAGACGACGCCCTTGAAGCCGCCGGGTGCGGACGGCCCCCGGACGTCCGCGAGCAGGGCGAAGGTCGTCAGGTGGCGGGTGTAGATCCGGACGTCCGTCCCGTCGCGCTCGAAGCCGTCCTCCCAGGAGGCGGGCAGGCCGCCGGCGTCCGGAACGGACGCGAGAGCGCGCCAGCTGCCGCCCTCGAGCGTGGCGGGGACGACGCCCGCGACGGTGTTGTCGATCTCGAGCTCGAGCGGGAATGCGAAGGAGGTGACCGCAGAGCCGGCCAGGGCCCAGTAGGCCGTCGCGTCGAACGAGTCGCCGGCGGGCTGGAAGCCGTTCGCGGGAGCGCCGGCCGGCTGCGGGTCGAGGCGGACGACGAGCCAGTCGCCAGCGGGCGCGCCGGTCCAGGCGCCTGCGGGGACGGTGATCGTCGCCTCGTCGCTCGAGGAACGGAGCGCCGTGGCCGCGGCCGCAAACGAGTTCTTCTCCACGTAGGGGCGGTCGCCGCCCCCGCCCGACCAGACGGTGAAGTGGACGCGGATGGGCTGCCGGTTCCCGGCCAGGTCCTCGAGCTCGCCGGAGAGGACGTGCGGCCCCTCCGCGAAGGCGGCAGCGTAGGTCACGGAGCCGCCCGAGACGGTCGGTGCCGGCGCCGCCACGCCGTCGATCTCGGCCCCCACGACCCCGGCGACGTCCTCGCTCGAGGCCAGAACCAGGGAGCCGGCGGCGGCGACGGTCGTCCCGTCCGCGGGCGCCGACGAGGCCAGGCTCGGCTTCGTATTGTCCACCCGCCGGCCGGCCACGGGCGGAGAGGCGCTCGAGTTGCCGGCGTTGTCGGTCACCACGACGCGCAGGTCGTAGAGGCCGTCCGCGACCGAGGTCGTGTCCCAGGAGGCCGGGACGGCCGCCCACGACGCTGCGCCTGCCGGAGACCGCTCGTAGCTCACGCTCGCCACGCCCGAGCCCGCGTCGCTCGTCGCCGAGGTCAGCGTCACCGTGGCGCGCAGGTAGGCCCCCGGGTCGTTGATGGCCGCGCCCGGGGCGGTGTTGTCGACGACGCGGTCCTCGACGACCGCGGAGGCGGTCGAGTTGCCGGCGTTGTCCGTGACCACGACGCGCAGGTCGTAGGCGCCGTCGGGCTCGCCGGTCGTGTCCCACGAGACCTCGTAGGGATCGGTGTCGTCGACGCCGAGCGACGTCCACGTGCCCGCGCCGGCCGGGGAGAGCTGGAAGTCGACCTCCTGGACGCCGGCACCCGAATCGGTGGGCGAGGCGCTCAGGGTGATCGTGCTGCGGAGGTAGGCGCCGGGGTCGGCGATGCCGCCGCCGGGCGGCGTCGCATCCACGCTCCAGGCGTGGGAGGCGGGCGAGCCGTCGGTGTTGCCGGCGGGGTCGGTGGCGCGGATCTGGAAGGTGTGGCCGCCGTCGGCGAGGCCGGCGAGGGTGTCGGGGCTGGTGCAGGCCGTCCAGGCGCCGCCGTCGAGGCGGCACTCGAAGCTCGAGCCGGCCTCGTCGGCGGAGAACTCGAAGGTCGGCGCGGAGCTCGGGCTCGGGTCGGCGGGCGCGACGTCGATCGTCGTCTGCGGCGCGCCCGTGTCGACGGTCCACGAGAAGCTCGCGGGGGTGGAGTCCACGTTCCCGGCGGGGTCGGCGGCGCGGACGTCGAAGGTGTGGCCGCCGTCGGCGAGGCCGGCGAGGCTCTCGGGGCTGGTGCAGGCGGTCCAGGCGCCGGCGTCGAGGCGACACTCGAAGGTCGTCCCGGCCTCGTTCGAGCTGAAGTCGAAGCTCGCGGCCGCGCTCCCGCTTGGGTCGGCCGGAGCGGAGTCGATCGCCGTCGCGGGAACGGTGCGGTCGATCGTCACCGTCACGACGTCCTCGCCCGTGTTCGAGCCGGCGTCCGTGGCGACGGCGCGCAGCGCGCGGGTGCCGTCGGCGTCGAGCGGCCAGGAGGCCTCGTACGGCGCCGTCGCGTCCGTGCCCAGCGAGACCCACGTGCCGGTGGCGCAGGCGCCCGAGTCGTCCGAGCAGCGGAAGAGCTCGACGCCGGTCACGTCGCCGTCCGGGCTCGTGGCGCGGACCGTGTACGGATCGGCGTCGGCGGCGTTCACGTAGCCCGAGGGCTGGACGAGGGTGACCGTGGGCGCGACGGCGTTGACGTTCCACGCGTGCAGCGCCGGCGTCGCGTCCGTGTTGCCGGCCGGGTCGGTGGCGCGGACCTGGAAGGTGTGGCCGCCGTCGGCGAGCCCGGCGAGAGTGTCGGGGCTGGTGCAGGCCGTCCAGGCGCCGCCGTCGAGGCGGCACTCGAAGCTGGAGCCGGCCTCGTCCGCGGAGAACTCGAACGTCGGAGTCGGGTCGGCGGACGGGTCGGCGGGCGCGACGTCGATGGTCGTCTGCGGGGCGCCGGTGTCTACCGTCCAGGCGTGGGAGGCGGGCGTCGCGTCGGTGTTGCCGGCGGGGTCGGTGGCGCGGACCTGGAAGGTGTGGCCGCCGTCGGCGAGCCCGGCGAGGG
>JAICGP010000023.1 GCA_025923055.1 Thermoleophilia bacterium | reverse complement strand
GTCGGCGGCTGGAGGTCGGCGCTCGCCGCGGCGGCCTTGATCGGGATCCTGAACGCGCTGCTCTGGCCGCTCTTCGTCCGCTTCGCCCTTCCGGTCACGGTGCTCACGCTCGGCTTCGCGGGCCTCGTCGTCAACGGGCTTCTCGTCTGGGGCGTCTCCGAGCTCGTCGACGGCTTCGTCATCGACAGCTTCTGGTGGGGCATCGCGCTGACGGTCGGCCTCACCGTCATCAACACCGCGACGACGTCGTTGCTCGCGATCGACGACGACGACTTCTACTACCGCAACGTCGTCCGCCGGCAGGCGCGGCGCCGCGGCGTGGAGTCGAGCGACGTCCCGGCCGTCGTCTTCCTCGAGATCGACGGGCTCGCGTACGACGTGCTGCGGCGGGCGATCAGGGACGGGAACGCGCCGACGATCGCACGCTGGCTCAGGGACGGGTCGCACCACCTGGTCGAGTGGGAGTGCGACTGGTCGTCCCAGACCGGAGCCGCACAAACGGGGCTCCTGCTGGGCTCGAACGAGAACATCCCGGCGTTCCGGTGGTGGGACAAGGAGCGGGGGGCGCCCGTCTCGTCGAGCGCGCTCCGGGACGTGATGGCCATCGAGCAGGAGCTGTCGACGGGCGCGGGGCTCCTCCACGCGGGCGGCGCGAGCCGGGCCAACATGTACTCGGGCGACGCGCCGCACTCCCTCCTCACGATCAGCACCGTGATGAAGAGGCGCGAGGGGCGGATCGGCGAGGACTACTTCGCCTACTTCGCCAACCCCTACAGCATCTTCCGCACGATCGTCCTCGGGATCGCCGACGTCGTATCCGAGCTCTGGGGGCAGACGCAGCAGAGGCGGCTCGACATCCGGCCGCGTGTCCACCGGGGGTGGTTTCCGTACCCGCTCATGCGAACGTGGATGGTCGTCGTCCAGCGCGACCTGCAGGTGTCGTCGGTGATCGGCGACGTCTACGCGGGCCGCCCGGTCGTCTACACGACGTTCTCGGGCTACGACGAGATGGCGCACCACGCCGGCATCGAGCGGTTCGAGACGCTCAAGGTCCTGCGCCGCATCGATCGCGAGTTCGCGCGTCTCGAGCGCGCCGCCGACGGCGCGCCGCGTCCCGTCCGGTTCGTCGTGCTGTCCGACCACGGGCAGACGCAGGGGGAGACGTTCCTGCAGCGCTACGGCGTGTCGCTCGAGCAGCTCGTCGCCGGGCTCTGCGAGGCGGAGAGCGTCGAGGCCGAGCAGCAGGGCGACGAGGGCCTCGTCTACCTGAGCGCCTCGCTGACCGAGGCAGCGCAGGCGCCGGGGGCGCTCGCCGGCGGCGTCCGCGCGGCGACGAAGGGGAAGCGCGTCGACGGGGCCGTCGTGGTCGGGCGGGAGCGCGAGACGCAGGAGGAGAGAGCCAAGGACGACGGCAAGGCGCTGCCCGAGCTCAGCATCATGGCCTCCGGCTGCCTCGGGCTGATCAGCTTTCCCCGCATCGCCGGGCGCGCGACCCTCGAGGAGATCTCGGCTCGCTACCCCCGCCTCGTGCCGGCGCTCCGCGAGCACGAGGGGATCGGCTTCGTCTTCGTCCGCTCGGAGGCCGACGGGCCCGTCGTCCTCGGCAGGAACGGCGTCCGCTACCTCGACTCGGGCCGCGTCGAGGGCGATGATCCACTCGCGCCTTTCGGGGAGACCGCGGCGTACCACGTCGGGCGTACCGACGGCTTCCGCAACTGCCCCGACATCATGGTCAACTCGACGTACTGGCCGGAGACCGGCGAGGTGGCCGCCTTCGAGGAGCTCTGCGGCTCCCACGGTGGACTGGGCGGCACGCAGATGTTCCCGTTCGTGCTCGTACCGAGCGGGCTGCCGCTCCCCGAGGAGCGCGTGGTCGGGCCGGGGAACCTCCATCGCTGGCTGTGCCGCTGGCTCGCCGAGCTCGGCCACGACGGGTATGGCGGGCACGCCGCCTGACCCGAGCAGTCTCTCGCTGACCTGGGTCGGGCACTCGACCGTGCTCCTCGAGGTGGACGGAGCGCGGTTCCTCACAGACCCGCTCCTCCGAAGCAGGGTCGCTCACCTGCGGCGCGTCCGCCCCCTGGAGGCGACCGTTCCCGCGCCTCTCGACGCGGTGCTCGTCTCGCACGCGCATTACGACCACCTCGACGTGCCCTCGCTTCGCCGACTCGACGCGTCGATTCCCGTCGTCGCGCCGCCCGGGGTGGGCTCGGTGCTGCGGCGGGCCGGCCGCGAGCGGGTCGTCGCCGCCGAGGTGGGGAAGGAGCTCGTGTTCGGTAGGGTCGCGGTCCGGCCCACGCCGGCGGAGCACCCGGGCGGCGGCGGCCTGCGCCGGAGCGACGCCGTCGGCTTCTTCGTCGACGGCTCGGCCTCCGTCTACTTCGCCGGAGACACCGACCTCTTCGACGGGATGGCCGACCTCGGCCCGGTCGATCTGGCGCTCCTCCCGGTATGGGGCTGGGGCCCGTCGCTCGGGCGCGGTCACCTCGACCCGCGCCGGGCCGCGGCGGCCGTCTCGCTCCTGCGCGCGCGGGTCGCGGTCCCGATCCACTGGGGCACGTACTACCCGCTGCACCAGCGACGAGCCGCCTTCCTGACGGAGCCGCCGCTCGAGTTCCGCCGCCTCGTCGCCGAATCCGCTCCCGCGACCCGGGTCGAGGTGCTCGGCCTGGGCGAGACGCTCGAGCTCCCCGCCGCAGGAGCCGTGTCGTGAGCGAGCCGCGGAGCTTTCTCGCGTCGGCGTACGGAAGCCGGTCGGAGGCCGAGGCGGCGCTCGCCCTCGCCGAGGGGCTCGCCGCAGAGGGCGCTCTCCACCTCGTGGACGCCGCCGTGGTCGCGAAGACCGACGCGGGCCGCGTCGAGCTGCACCAGCGCCACGAGCTCTCCGTCGGCGAAGGAGCGGTCGGGGGCGGCGTGGCCGGCGTCCTCGCAGGGCTCCTGCTCGGCTTCCCGGTCGCCGCGCCGATTGCGGGCATCGCCGTCGGTGCCGGCCTCGGCGCCTTCGACAGGGGGATCGACGACGGCCGGATGCGCCGGCTGGGCGCCGGCCTCGAGCCGGGTCACGCGGCGCTCTGCGCCCTCGTCGGCAAGGCCGACTGGGCGCTCGTCCGCGAGCGGTTGGCTCCCGCGGCGGGCGAGCTGCTCGTCGCGGAGCTCACGCCGGAGGCCGAGGCGGCACTGCGGGCGGCCCAGAAGCGGGCGCAGCCTTGAGGCGCCTGCCGAAGAGCCAGTAGCCGACGGCCCCCGCAGGCAGCGGGAGCCAGAACGACGCGAGCCGGTAGGCGAGCGTCGCCGCAGCCGCCGCGCCGGCGTCGACGCCGGCGAGGACGAGCGTCCCGGTCAGCCCGGCCTCGACGAAGCCGAGACCTCCCGGCGTCAGCGGCACCATCCCGAGGAGCGAGCCCGCCACGTAGGCGAGCAGCACGAGCGCGGGGTCGGGACTGGCGTCCACGGCGAAAAGCGTCGCGACGAGCGCCAGGTAGTCGAAGAGCGACTTGCCCACCGAGGCGGTGAGCGCCATCTTCCAGCGGCCCCCGACCGTCCTGCGAATCTGCTCGCGCTCGTGGAGGAGGAGCTCGGCGAGCGGCGGGCCGGACCGGGGACGCCCGATCCGCCGGAGGCACCAGTCGAGCGCATCGCCGACGAGGCCGAGGGGCCTGTCGAATGCGAACCCGACCGACCCGGCAACCAGCATGAGGAGAAAGACGACGCCGCCGATCCAGAGGGCGTGGAGCAGGCGGTGCGCGACCGGGGTGCCTGCGGCGATCGCCGGCACGGCGAGCAGCGGCAGGGCGAGCAGCCCCGCGAAGAGGAGCGCCGTGGTCGCGGTGAGCGCGGATCCGACGCGCCCCGGAGGGACCCCGGCGCGGACCAGCATCCGGTACTGGAGGGCCCCCGCCGCCGCCATCCCGCCCGGCACGATCCGCCCGAGCGCGTTCGCCGCGAGCTGGGACGTTCCCACGGCGAACCAGCTCGGAGCGCCGAGCGCGATCCGCTGCAGCGCCCAGACCGCGACGAAGCTGAGCGCCTCGAACCCGAGCGCGATCGCGAACCACTGCGGCTCGAGCTCGAAGAGATCCTCCCACGAGCCGAAGACCGCGGCGAGGCTCGGCAGCAGGAGGTACAGCGACACGCCGGTGGCGAGCAGCAGTGCGGCGCGCGTCGCGATGCGCCGCGGCGTCCAGCCTCTCGCCACCGTGCCGGACGCCGGACGGTCAGCTCGTCGCGAGCTCCTGTCTCACGCCGCGAAGGCGGAACGCGGTGAAGATCTCCATGAAGCCGCGCGACAGCGCGAACGCGGCGATCCAGGCGACGAGGAGCACGGCCTTGCCCGCGAAGTAGCCCGCCGCCCAGAACGCCAGCAGGATTTGCGCGATGCCGATCAGGAGGGTCACCCACCAGAGCCCGACCTTCGGTCCGACGAGCGCCAGGGTCACGTCGAAGACGCCCTTGAACAGGACGACCCAGGCGAAGAGCGAGGCGAGCGCGACGAACGTCCCCGCCGGCTTGAAGAACGCCACGATTCCGGCGATCACGAAGAGCGCTCCGAGCATCCCGCGCGCGATCTTCCAGCCGGTCGTCGAGTTGGGTATCGCCACGAACTCGTTCAGGCCCGCCCCGATCGCGACGAAGCCGAAGAGGACCGAGATGGCCGTGACCGAGGTGGCGTCGAGGCGCAGGACGATCAGGGCGACCCAGAACCAGGCGATGCCGGTGAGGAGAAAGATCCACCAGACCCGCGACGCGCTTTCGAGAAAGTCCGACTCCTCGAGGGACAGCTGACGCATGACGACCTCCTTGGGGGGTTGGAGAATCCTCGCACAGGCGGCGGACTCCGCAACTCCGGCGGTGCGTTGCCCACGGCTGGCTCAGCCCGCATCGGCGCGCGCTGCGGCCGAGCCCAGCGCGACCGAGCCGAGCGCGACGAAGGCGAGCAGGGCGACCACGCCCACCGCCTGAACGGGCCCGCCCGCAGGCAGGACCGTCAGCGGGAGGCCGACCGCCAGGGCGAGCAGCGCGGCGCCCAGGAGCGGGCGCGGGCGCGACGTCGCGGCGATGCTCCGTCGCTCCATGCCGGTGCGGGCGGCTTCGCGGTCGAAGCGACCCCGCAGCACGAGGCCGAAGAGGAGCACGAGGGACGGCACGACGACGAGGGCGCCGAGTGCGACGCCGACGACCGTCGCGAGCAACGTCGGTCTGCCGGCGGCCGCTTCCTCCACGGTCAGCCCGGGCAGGAGCTCGGGTCGTTGTGCGAGCGCCCAGCCGACGACGATCGCTGCGACCGCGGCCGACGCCAGGTAGCGCGCCGCCTCGAAGCGCCTGCGGCGCACGAGCTCGAGCGTTCCCAGCCCGGCGACCCCCGATCCGATGACGGCGAGGAGCGCCGGCGGGCCGAAGAGGCCGTCGCGCAACCTCTCGGCGTCGAGAGAGACGACGACGAGCCCTGTGAGGGCGGTCGCGCCCGCCACGGCGCCCGCCGCCAGCGCGCGCATGCGAAACGCCGCCACGAGGTCGTCGCGACCGGCCCGCGCTGCGTCGCCGGCGAGGTAGACCGCGGCGAGGTAGGCGCCGGTGACGACTGCGACCACGCCGACCGCGAACGAGGTCGGGTTGACCCAGCTCGTCAGGAGATCCCCCTCCGCGTTTCCGACCGGGACACGGCCGGAGGCGATGCCTCCGATCGCCGCGCCGAGGGCGAACGGGGTCAGGATGGAGGACAGGGAGAAGACGGCGTCGACCGAGCGTCGCTCGATCTCTCGCGCCGTCCCTGCGTGGACGGCGTACGCGGTTCCACGAAGGACGATCCCGAGCCCGGCCACGAACAGCGGGATCGTCAGCGTGGAGAAGATCGAGGCGAACGCCTCCGGGTACGCCGTCCAGCAGACCGTCAGCACGAAGACGAGCCAGACGTGGTTCGCTTCCCAGACCGGCCCCATCGCCTCGTAGGCGTGGTCGCGGCGGGCTCGCGAGCGCCCACCGAGCTGCCAGAAGGCGGCGCCGAAATCCGCCCCGCCCAGCACGGCGTAGGCCGTGAGCCCGATGAGCATGAGGACGAGCGGAGCTTCGGCGAGCGTCACTCCGGAAGCTCCCGCTCGTCCGGTCTCGTCCCTCCGGACAGGAGGGGCGCGACGCCGCGGGGGCCGGCCGCAACCTCGACCGGAGCCCTGGCCAGCCTCCGCAGGATCCAGGCGACGGCGATCAAGAGGCCGGCGTAGACGAGCACGAGGGAGGCGTAGCCGACCGGGATCCCGTCGGCGCCGGTCACTGCCTCCTCGGTGCGCATGTGGCCGTAGACGACCCAGGGCTGGCGGCCGACCTCCGTCGTGACCCACCCGGCGACGAGCGCCACGACCGACAGCGGGCCGGCCGCGACGAGCGCACGGTAGAACCAACGCGAGCGGGGCAGCCGCCTGCGCCGCAACCAGACGACGAGGTAGACGAGCGAGATCGCCGCGAGCGCGAAGCCGATGCCGACCATCGTCTGGAAAGCGACGCGGACGACGTTCACGGGCGGGCGCTCGTCCGCCGGCACCTCTTCGAGGCCCTCGACGCGCGCGCCCGGGTCGTGGGACGCGAGGAGGGAAAGCAGTTGCGGCAGCTCGATCCCGTACCGCACCTCCTCGCCGTCGTACCAGCCGAGCAGGTGCACCGGCGCGCCCTCTTCCGTCTCGTGCAGACCCTCGAGCGCGGCCAGCTTCACCGGCTGCTCGCGCGCGACCTCGCGCGCGGCCCAGTCGCCGACGACGATCTGCACCGGCGAGGCGACCGCCGCGACGGTGAGTGGCACGACGAGCGCGACCCGCTCGTACCGCCCGCGCCGCCCGCGTAGCCAGGCCCACGCGTAGACGCCCGCCGTCAGGAAGCCGGCGACGATGTACGCGGCGAGATACATGTGCACGAGCTCGTGCCAGAGGTAGTCGTTGCCGAAGAGGGCCGCGAGCGGCTCGACGTCGGTGACCCGGCCTCCCTCGAGGGCGAACCCGCTCGGATTGTTCATCCATGCGTTCACGGAGATCACCATCAACGAGCCGGTGAACCCGGCGATCGCGACCGGTACGCCGGTCGCGAAGTGGGCGCGCGGGGAAAGCCGGTCCCACCCGTAGACGTAGATCGCGATGAAGATCGCCTCGACGAAGAAGGAGAAGCCCTCGAGCGTGAAGCCGAGCCCGAAGACCTCTCCGAACGTCGCCATGAAGCTCGGCCAGAGAAGGCCCAGCTCGAAGCTGAGAATCGTCCCGGTCACGACTCCGACCGCGAAGAGGGCGAGCATCACCTTCGACCAGCGCTTGGCGATCGTGCGGTAGACCGGGTCACCCGTTCTGAGCCAGAGCCCTTCCATGAAGAGGACGAACGCCGGAAAGGCGATCCCGAAGCAGACGAGAGGGATATGAACCGCAAACGAGAGCGCCTGCATCTGCCTCGCCTCGAACAGGTATTCCTGGTCGACTGGGGCGAACGGGGCGGCGGCGGCGAGGACGAGTACGGTCACGTTGGTGCGGCGAATCGGCCGCCGCCGGGCGAAGCGGCGGAGAGTGCCGAGGTCGTCGTTCCCCATCATCCCATCGGCCGAACGAGGGACGAGCGAGGACGCGAGCGCCGTGTCCTCAGCTGCACGGCCTACAACGACCGCGACAGTCGCGTCAGTCCACCGCCAGCCCGCGGAGGGGCAGCTCAGCCAGCGACCTCGTGTTGACCAAGTCCGCCGCCGTCGCCCAGCCGCGGCGCGCCGTGGCGATCGCCAGGCGCATGTTCCGGAGTCCCCGGACCGAGTGGGCGTCGGTCGACGCGACGATGGGGACGCCCGCCTGGATCGCCAGGCGGACCTCCGGGGCCGAGAGGTCGAGCCGGTCGGGGAGCCCGTTCGTCTCGAGCGCCACCCCGGTCTCGAGCGCCACTTCGAAGACCGCTTCGAGGTCGAGCGCGTTCGGTGGGCGGTGGTTGATGAGCCGGCCCTTGGGATGGCTCAGGCAGGAGACGGCCGGGTGGCGCATCGCCTCGGTCACCTTCCGCGTCAGCGGCTCGCGGGCCTCGCGCTGGCCCGCGTGCAGGCTGAGCTGTACCCAGTCGAGCTCGGCGAGGACGTCGTCCGGGAGATCCAGTGTTCCGTCTGCCCGGATGTCGACCTCGGTCCCGCGCAGGACGCGGAACGGCGCCAGCTCCTCGTTGGCGACGGCGATCTCCTCGCCCTGGCGGCGGAGGTCGTCTGCGTCGAGGCCGGGGACGACGCGGACGCTGCGCGTGTGGTCGCAGACGGCGACGTACTCGTAGCCGAGCTCCCGGGCCGCGAGGCCCAGCTCGAAGACGGAGGCTTTCCCGTCCGACCACGTCGTGTGGCAGTGGAGGTCGCCGCGGACGTCGCCCAACTCGACGAGCGGCGGCGGCGGCCCCCGAAACGGCTCCTCGCGGAGCTCGGGAGGTAGCCACGGCAGCCCGAGCGCGGCGTAGACGCCTTCCTCGTCCCGCGCGTCCGGCAAGGGCCCGAGGGCCGCCACGTAGCCCGGCGACCCGGTCGCGCGGAGGAGCTCGGTGCCGAAGCGGGCCGGCTCCGCGACGACCAGCTCGACGGGCAGGCCCTCCACGGTCACGCCGACCGCGCGGCGCCCCTCGCGCTCGACGACGGCCACGATTGCGGGGAGGCTCTCGAATGCGTCGAGGGCGCTTTCCGGCCGGGCGGCGCCGACGACCACCGCGAGCTCGAACGACGCGTCGGCCCAGCGGCGCGGGTCGCCCGCGACCTCGCCGCCGAGCGCGGCGGCGATCTCGCCGACGAGCGTCCGCGCCCGGTTCAGCAGCAGGCCGCGCGCCCGCGGCCGGGTGCCGCTCTCGAGGCGCGCGAGGAGCCGTTGCTCGGTCTTCGGCCCGATGCCCGGCACCGAGGTGAGCCGCCCCTCGCGCGCCGCGTCGCGAAGCTCGTCCACGGTGCGGACGTCGAGCGCCCGCCCGATCTCGAGCATGCGCTTCGGCGAGATCCCGAGCAGGCGGCCGAAACCGACGAGCTCGGGACGGACGTCCTGCTCCAGCTCGTCGAGCTCGGCGATCGTCCCGGTCTCGACCAGCTCCCGGAGCCGGGCGGCGATGCCGGGGCCGATACCGGTCAGCTCCTGCGCCCTTCCGGAGCGGACGAGGTCCGCGATCGGGGCCCTCGTCTCGCGGATCGTCTCCGCGGCCCGCCGGTAGGCGCGCGCCGTGTAGTAGCCGGAGCCCGCGACGTCGAGCAGCGCGGCGAAGGCGGTCAGCCGGTCGGCGACGGTGCGGTTGTCGAGCACGCCGGGATCGTACGGCCGGCCACGTGTGCCGCCGAGGCGGTGTTGGTCAGCGACTCAGATCGGCTCCTCCTCGGTGCTCGATCCGGCGTCGGCGCCGTGCGCGGCTCCCCAAGGGGCGACCTCGAGCGCGACGGCCGTTCCGGAGGCCGCAAGCGACCGCCTGCGCTCCACCTCGAGCTCGAGCAGCTCCGCCTCGAGGCACCGCTTTCTCGCCTCGATCCGGCGGAGCTCGACGCCGATGAGGTCCGAGGCCTCCTCGGTCGGCTCGCAGGACGAGCAGTGGGCAATCTCCGCTTCGTAGAGGGTCCCGTCGGTGGGAAGCGTGATGGAGCGGGCGTTGCGCTCCTCCGCGCCCGGCCGCGGTGCCTGACCGCCGAGGCGCTCGAGCACCTTGCGCACGTCGTCGGAGACGTCGTCGACGTCCTCGCTCGAACGCCACGGCCCGGTGTCGCCGAGGCGCCACTCGACCGCGGCTACGCGAGTCGACGCCTCGTAGACCTCATTCACGCGCCTGACGAAGTACGTGACCGCATGGCAGTCGTTGTCATTGCGAAGGGTCCGAGAGGTCGCCTCCCGATGCTCGGCATCCTCGAACGTGCTGATCACGACCGAGCGCTCGGCCTCGGTGCTCTGCGAGGCGGTGATCGCGTTCTGCGTGAACTGGTCGGAGACGGTCCGCACCGAGGCTCCACTCGCGATCGTCGTCTCCTGGCTCACCGAGAATTCCCCCTTGGCGGAAGGTGCGCCGAAGAACCCGGCGAGGCCGCCGCCGGCCGACACGGACGTATCCGCGCTGACCCGAGTCTCGGACAGCGTGTCCACGTAGGCCGACGCCGAGGCCGTCCGGCGCGTCTGGGAGAGCGCGCTCAGCGTCTGCCTGAACGACGTCTGCACCGATACCCGCTGCGTCTCCGAGCGGACTCTCCGGAAGCGGTCGTACTCGTAGATCGTCATCTGCTCGTTCGGCAGGAGGGTCGTCGTGTAGACGAGTGGCCCCTGCTGCCGGCCGATGAGCCGCAGACAGTGCTCGTACGTGACGGACAGTTGAAGTCGTTCCTGCTCCCGATCCGCGAACACCCGCGACTCGTAGAAGTACATGCAGCGATCGAACGGAAGCCAGGGCACGGGAGTCGGCCCCCGACATTCGGCCGGTGTCTCCTCGACGCATTCCCCGCCGCAGCCGCTGCAGCGCCGCTTCTCGCCCTGCAGAAGCGCGCACGCGGCGAGCAGCGCGCGCTCGACGTTGATCCGCCCGTAGCCGACCTCCTCGTGCCACGCCCCGTTCGGCTTCGCCCCCGTATGCGCGTACGCATAAAGGCTCGGCGAGATCTTGTCGCACGTGCTCTCGATGATCCGCCGGAGCTGGACGTTGGTGAGCGACGGCACCGCGCTCACGAGCAGCCCGCCGAGACCGGCGACGTGCGGCGTCGCCGCCGAGGTCCCGTTGAACCCGGGGGCATAGTCGCCGGGGTCGTAGCCGTCTGCTCCGAGCCTGTCCGTGGTCGGGATCTCCAGGCACGGGCCTACCACGTCGAGGTCGGGCCCGTACGAGGCACCCCACCAGCTCTCGCTCGACGCGTCCCCGATCCGCTTTCGCTCGTCGCTCCGGTTGCTCCCTCCGACGCAGAGCGTCCTGGCATCGCTCCCCGGAAAGCGGGACTGCGCCCCGTTCTCGTTTCCGGAAGCGGCGACGAGAAGGACGTTCGCGTCCTGTGCGTACTGGAGAGCGTCGCGGATGAGGTCGAAGTCCCACATTCCCCAGGAGGCGTAGACACCGAAGCTCATGCTCACGACCCGGGCACCGTTGTCCGCTGCGAAGTAGAGCCCCTCGGCGATGTCGACGTCGGCCCACGTCTCCGTCGCGATCGCCATGACCCGCACACCTCCCGCCACGCCGGCCACTCCGAGGCCGTTGTCGAGGCGGGCGCCGATGATCCCAGCGCAGGGAGTGCCATGGGAGCCGGTCGGGCTTCCGTCCGGCGTGTCGGACGAGGCGTTCCAGGACTGCGGATGGACCTCGAGGTCGGGATGGCCGAGCTCGACGCCCTCGTCGATCACGGCCACGACGACGTCCGGGTGCCCGCGAACGATCTCCCACCCGCGAGGGGCCCCGATCCGCTCCAGGCCCCACTGCGAAGGAAACTGGGGGTCGTTCGGGACGAACTCGCTGACTGGAGGAGCGCAGTCGACCCGACAGGCGGGCGACAGGTAAGGAATGTTCTCGAAGCGGACGGCGCCGCCGACGGACTCGGAGACCTCGCTCGCGAGCTCGATCGCGCTTCTGCCCTCGGTGGCCCTCGGCTCCTCTACGGTGAGGGCGACGAGGCCGGGCAGCCGCGCCGAGCGCGCGCGGTCGAGCGTCACTCCCGACCCGAGCGACGCGACTCCTCCCGCCGCCTCGAGGGCCTGCTGGCTGACATACAGACGCTCCGGATTTACGGCGAAGAGGCCTGCATCACCTTCTTCGGTGGTCTCGCCCCGGAACGCGCGACCGACCCACTGGACGAGGTCGCTCCGCTCTAGTCGGCTTTCGAGATCGGCTCTGATGGCCCCTCCGCCCGGGAGCTGCACCCACGAAAGCCCCGTTGTTTGGTTAACCGCCACGACCGGCCTTCGTGACTCGTCACTCGTCGTAGCTCGTACGAGGCCGAGCTCGTCGAGGAGCTCATCCTTGGCCTCAGGCGTCGCCTCGCTGCGCCAGCGAACTGCGAGCCGAGTCGGGTCGCGGGTGCAGGCACCGGCCTGCGGGTGAACGAACGTCTCCGCGGCCTTCTTACGTCGTCGCTGCCTCGCCATCGTCACACCTCCTGGTCGAGCACGCTGCCGCGCATGCAGCGCCCGCGTCTCGGGGTGGCCGTGGGACCACTTCACGGCGGGGCCCCTTCGATTCGCCGGGCCGGTGCGTCGCGCGCCTCCTAGGGTCGGCAGGTGCGCCGCAGACGCCTACAAACGAGCGCGGTCTCGATGGCCTATCGCACTTCGAGGCGATTGTCAAGATCGTTGCAAGGTGAGGCCGCAGAGCTCGCGTGCGCGGGCCGCGCCCGTGCGCGACAATTCCCGTATGGCGGTCGAGCCGACGCTGCGGTCGTGGGAGGAGCACTTCGCGGCGCGGACGCGCGGCGGGGCCGGCGAAGGGCTGCTCGAGATCCTGGCGCTCGCGGGGGCGCAGGACGTGATCTCGTTAGCCGGCGGCTTCCCGGACCCGGCCACGTTCCCGGGGCCGGCGCTCGCGGACATCCTGCGCGAGCTCGCCGAGAGCGGCGACGCCTCGCCTTTCCAGTACTCGCCGACCGGCGGCCTCCCCGGGCCGCGGGACTACGTCGCGGGGCGGCTCGAGGCGGTGGACGGCCGGCGCCCGGACGAGGGCGAGCTCATGCTCACGAGCGGGGCCGTCGAGGCGCTGGAGCTCGTCGGCAAGGCGCTCCTCGACTCCGGTGACCGGGTTCTCGTCGAGGGCCCGACCTACCTGGGCGCGATCATGGCGTTCCAGAGCTTCGAGGCCGCCGTGGAAGCGGTGCCGCTGGACGAGGACGGGCTCGCCGTGGACGAGCTCGACCGGCGCCTCGCGCACGGCCCGCCGCCGAAGCTCCTCTACACGATCCCGGACTTCCAGAACCCGGCCGGGGTGAGCCTCTCCGCGGAGCGGCGCCTCGTGCTCCTCGAGCTCGCGCGCCGCCACGGTCTCCTCGTCGTGGAGGACGTCGCCTACCGGGAGCTCTCCTTCGCCGACGAGCTGCCGCCGAGCCTCTGGAGCCTCGCCCCGGACGTCGTCCTCCAGGCCGGCACGTTCTCGAAGACGTTCTTCCCGGGCGTCCGCCTCGGCTGGGCCGCGGGGCCGCGCGAGCTCGTGTCGAAGCTCGTCTGGGCGAAGCAGAACACCGACCAGTGCGCGGGCGCCCTCGGGCAGCGGCTGCTCGAGGAGTACGGGCGCCGGGGGCTCCTCGACGAGCAGCTCGACCGCGCGCGGGCCCTCTACGGGGCGCGGCGCGACGCGATGGCAGACGCGCTCGAGCGCCACGTCGGCGCCCGGGCCGCGTGGATCCGGCCCGAGGGCGGCTTCTTCGCCTGGCTCGAGCTCGGCGAGGGGGCCGACGCGGCGGCCGTGGCCCGCCGCGCCCTGGAGGCAGGGGTCGCCGTCGTCCCGGGCCCGCCCTTCTTCCCGGCCGCAGGCGGCGAGCGCCATCTGCGGCTCTCCTTCAGCCGCGCCGACGAAGGGCAGATCGAAGAGGGCATCCGCCGGCTCGGCGCGCTCCTCTAGAGGTCCTCGACCACCTGGATCTCGTCGGCGCAGGCGCGGTCGACGCGCCCCTCCGGGCAGGAGATCGTCCAGACCGCCGCGAACGCCCGGTACCCCTCGCGCTCGAGCTCGAAGGCCGTGCCTCCGCCGACCCGCTCGCGCGCGACGACCTCCCAGCCCGCCTCGCGCGCCGCCCGCTCGAGCGCGTCCGCCCGCGCCGTCTCCGGCTGGTCGCCGGTGAGGTAGATGCGGACGCAGGGCGGGTTGCCCTCGACCTGGACGCACGCCCCCTCGGTGACGTCGACGACCTCGCTCGTCGGCGGCACGAGCTCGTCGGCACGGCTCCTCAGCTCCTCGAGGCCGGGGTCCGTCGAGCCCGTCGAGCAGCCCGTGAGGGCGAGAATGGCGACTGCCAGCATCCCGACGAGGCGGCGCATGGCCTCATCCTGCCGTTCGGGCGCGGCCGCGGGCTGCGTCTACAGGACGCCGGCCGGCGAGCGCCGGTCGCGCGAGTAGCTGCCCCGCGTGGCGCCGCTGGCGCGCGCGTAGCTCCACGTCGCGCGCTCGTCGACGGCGAGGACGACCGGGCCGTGGACGATGAGCGAGTCGCTCGCGCGCTGGCGCAGGAGGTCGGCGAAGAAGTTCTCGGCGAGCCACTCGCGGCCGGGCGCGACGGTGGTGTGCACGCGGATGCGCGTCAGGTTGTGGGCGAGCTCGTCCACGC
Organism: Thermoleophilia bacterium; assembly: GCA_025923055.1. Lineage (GTDB taxonomy): Bacteria > Actinomycetota > Thermoleophilia > Gaiellales > Gaiellaceae > JAIBJN01. Next base: position 6,514 of record JAICGP010000023.1, on the reverse strand, counting down.
GGTCGACCCGGGGTCGCCGGATGAAGGTCGTCGGCCCCTCGGGCAGGATGCGGGTGACCTCCTCGACGAGCCGCTCGCCGTCCTCACGCTTGCTCACGAAGATCTCGATGGCGAGCTCCTTGACGCCGCGCGGGAGGACCTTGACGGCCTGGATGTGCGAGTTGTTGACGTGGATCGACTCGCCGGTCAGCGCGCGGAGGCGCGTCCGGCGCAGCGAGACGTCCTCGACGACGCCCTGGAGCTCGACGCCCGCGTGGACGACGACCGTGTCGCCGACGGAGAACCAGCGCTCGACGAACATCATCGTGCCGGCGAGCACGTCCCCGATGATCCGCTGCGCCGCGAACCCGGCCACGATCAGCGTGAACGAGACACCGGCGATCGCGGTCAGGCGGTCGACGCCTCCCGCGACCTGTGCGACCGAGAGCACGATCGCGGTCCCGAACGCCAGGTAGGCGATCGCGGCGCGGATGATCCCGACGAGGGTCTCTCGCCGCTTGACGTTCGCGATCTTGCCGGTCGCCTCGAGGTCGCCGCTGCTGTGGCGCCGGTCGTACCACGCGAGCAGCTGCCGCGCCGCCCACCCGCTCGAGCGCGCGACGAGCCAGGCGAGCGCGAAGAGGGTGACGACGACCGCGATCCAGCCGAAGGGCGGGTAGAGCGGCGTCCTCGAGTTGAGGAGGTCGATGAGAGGGTCGAGCATCGTCCCTCCACCGTATCGACGCCTCCCGCGCCTTCCGGAGGCCCGCGGCCGGTCCTAACCCAGGCTTAACGGCGGGCGCAGCGGTCGCGGTCCGGGCAGCGGGCGAGCACGCGGATCGTCGGCACCTCGCCGGTCGTGCGGCGGAGCTGGATCAGGACCGAGGCGGCGTTGTTCGCGTGGTCGCTCTCCTCGAGGGCGCTCTCCGGATTCGCGCGGTGCACGAGCACGTAGCGGCCGGCGGGCAGCTGTGTCACGTCCACGTACTGCCCCTCGAGCTCGGGCACGTAGTCGTCGCCGTAGCCGGGCGAGATGCCTTCGCGGACGGAGAGGAGCCCGGGCTGGTCGCTCCCGCACTGCTCGGTCCAGACCGGCTCCTCCGGCTCGCCCTCGAGGCGTGTTCGCGGGTCGGTCTCGTAGCGGTCTCCGAGGCAGAAGCCCGTCTTCTCGTCGGGCCCGGCGAGCGTGCCGTCCGCCGCGCGCCGGAGCTCGTAGCGGTCGAAGTCGAGGAGGTGCCAGTGGGCGTGCGTCTCCGACTCGACGTACCGCAGCTCGCCGTCGACCTCACGCTCGCGGGTCGTCCCGTCCGTCCTCCGAACGAGCTGGCGAACGCTCATCGCCGGCTCGGCCGGACCGGAGCGCTCGCCCTCGATCAGGAGCGGCCCGCGCCCGACGTTGTCGACCGCCGAGGCGAACGTCAGCCTGTACGTGTCGCCCGCCTGGACGATCGCGAGCTCCGATGGGACCGCCTGGTCGAGGTCGGGCAGGAGCTCAGCGGGACCGTCGTCGCGGAGGACGTAGACGGCGCCCGCCGCGAGCGCGGCGCCGGCCGCGAGGAGAACGAGGACGAGGAGCCAGCGCAGCATCGGGCGACGAGGCGACCGCGCCGCCCCTAGTGGTGCTTGCCGTGGCCCTTCTTCTCGCCCTTGCCCTTGCTGTGCGGCACGCTGTGGTTCTTCTCTCGCGAACCCTTGCCGGCGTTGTGGGGCTTGCCCGGCTTGGCCGGCTTGGCCGGCTTGTCGGGCTTGCTCGGCTTCTCCGGCTTCGCGGGCGGTTGCGGGTTGCCGTGACCGCCGCCGCCTCCGTTGCCAGGCGCGCGGTCTCCGGGCTTCGCCGGCTTGTCGGGCTTCCCGGGCTCGGGCGCCTCGTGCGGAGGCGGCTCCGGCTTCCCGGTGCTCGGCGGCGCGGAGGGCCGGTCGGGGCGCACGGCGGGGCCCGAGTCACCCTGCCTCGGCTCGGGCGACGGCGGGTCCGCCACGAGCACGGGCCCGTCGCCCTCGTCGCCGCTCTGGTCCGGCGGGGCGAGGGCGATCGGAGCGTCCGGCTCGGTCGCTCCCCGGCTCCCGGCGCCGCGGACGCTGCTCTCCGGCTGGGGGCGCGGCCCTGCTGCAGAGCCGACGTCGATGGCCGCGGGCACGCTCGAGCGCTCGAACGCGCGCGCAGCGCTCTCCGTGGGGAGGAGGACGGACGTGGCGTCCGCGCCGAAAACGCGCAGCCAGAGGTAGATCGTGGCCGCGGTTCCGGCCGCGAGGAGGGCGAGGTTGGCGCCGACGACCGCGGGCGCGCCGGAAGCGCCCGCGGCAGCAGGCGCGCCGGCGGCTGCAGGCGCGCCGGCGGCGGCCGCGGCGGCGGCAGCGGCGGGAACGAGGGGGCCGACCACGGCCGGCACCGGCGGCGCCGCGACGGGCGCGAGGCCGAGGGCGCTCGCCTCGAGCGCGCAGTCGACGCGGTCGAAGCCCTGACCCAGCCCGGGCACCACGACCTGAAACCCGTTGGGATCGAACTCCCGGCCGCAGACCCGGCAGTGCATTCGGCCGGTTATATCAGGCTGTTCGGCCCACGTCGTCACCCGCGCAGGCAACCCTGTTCTTTCCAGCGGCCTTGGCCCGGTAGAGGGCTCCGTCGGCCGCCGAGAGCAGCTCTTCGGCGCTTCCGGCGGCCGGGAACGCAGCGACGCCGAAGCTCGCCGTCACGGGCGGGCGGTCGCGCCCGATCTCGGGAAGGCGCAGGCGCAGCAGCGCCGTCTGGAGGCGTCGCGCGAGCTGGTCGCCGCCGTCGAGCGCCGTCTCCGGCAGGAGCACGGCGAACTCCTCGCCGCCGTAGCGGACGGGGAGGTCGAAGTCGCGGACGTTCTCGCGGAGGATGTCCGCGAAGCGGCGCAGCACCTCATCGCCGGCCTGGTGGCCGTAGCGGTCGTTGATGCTCTTGAAGTCGTCCAGGTCGGCGAGGACGAGGGCGACGGGCTCGCCGAAGCGCTGGGCACGGCGGATCTCGACCGCGAGGGTCTCCGTGAAGCGGCGGCGGTTGGCGAGCTGGGTGAGCTCGTCGGTGATCGCCTGGCGCTTGACCGTCCGGTGGAGCCGCTCGTTCTCGAGCGCGATCGTGGCCTGCGCGGCGAGCCAGTGCGCGAGCTGCTCCGCCTCGGCCTCGAACGACCCGTCCCGGGGCGGGTAGAGGAGCAGCTGGCCGACGCGGTCGCGCTCCGAGCCGAGGTGGAGCGCCAGCGGCCTCCCGCCCTCCTCTGGCCGGCCCGCGCGGACGACCTCGTTGCCGCCGCTGACGAGGCGCGCGCCCGCGGCGCCGGTGGCGCCGATCGCGCTCTGGAGGATCACCGGCAGGAGCGCCTCGGGGTCGTGCGTCGCCGCGAGCGCCTCGCCGACGAGCGCGACGGCTTCCCGCACGCGTCCGGAGTCCGCCTCGCTCGGACGCACGTCGCGCGCCCGGCGGCGCTGCTCGGCGTCCTCGGTCGGTGTCGCCGCCGGCTCGGCCCTGCGCCGGAGCAGCCGCGGCACCGTCCACGCGACGAGGAGCGCGAGCGCGACCGTGGCGAGCGCGGCGACGAAGGCGCGCCGCCGGGTGTCCTCCACGGCCGCCGCGATCGGCTCCTCCGACGAGAGCGCCGCCAGCCGCACGTCCGCGCGGTCGACGAGCGGCGTGGAGGCGAAGCGGTAGGCCTCGCCGTCCTCCTCCACGTCGCCGGTCGCTTCGGCCGGAAGCCGCAGGCCGGCCGGCAGCGGCGAGGAGGCCGCGAGCAGCCGGCCGCCGACGGCGATCGCCATCACGTCCATGTCGGGCACGCCGGCGGCGCCGGCGAGCCGCTCGGCCAGCTTCTGGTCGAGCGGCACGCCCACGACGACCTCGCCGAGCACCTCGCCGTCCTCGCCGACGACGTCGACGGCGCGGCTCGCGACCCATTCCTCCCGGCCGGCGAGGAGGCGGCCGCCGGCGACGAGGCCGACGTCCTCCTCCATACCGGCGATCCGCTCCGCCGCGACGGGGTCGCGCTCCGCCAGCGCCCTCTGCACGCCCGCCGACTCGGCGAGCCGCGCCGCGCGCTGCTCGGCGTCGCGGAGCGCGTCGGCGAGCTCCTCCCGCCCGAGGCGCAGGTTCGCCGCCAGGCGGTTGTCGACGATGTCGCGCTCCTGGCCCTCGGCGATCCCGCCCGCGACCCAGGTGACCACCAGGATGAGGAGGACGGCGAGCAGCGCCGTCCACAGGGTCAGCGCGAGACGGCCGCGGGCCGCTCGCGGCGGGAATCTCGCCAGAGTCGCCGTCGCTCCTCCCGCTGCTCAGTGTAGTGCCACTTCAGGGGCACTAGAACGTCGGAGGCCGCACGTCCGTCGCGATGAGGAGGAGGACGAACGCGGCGACCGCGAGCCGGTAGACGACGAAGAGCGAGTAGTCGTGGCGGCGGACGTAGCCCAGAAGCCCCCAGATCGCGACGAGGCCGCTCGCCGCGGCGGCGATCATGCCGACGAGGAACGGTCCCGTGGAGCCGGGCGGCAGGTCGCCGAGCAGGACGTCGGTGACGCCCTTCCAGACCGACGCGCCGAAGACGACGGGGATGAGGAGCAGGAAGGAGATGCGCGCGGCCGAGTCCCGGTCGAGCCCGAGGAAGCGGGCGGCCGTGATCGTGATGCCCGAGCGGGAGACGCCCGGCATGAGCGCCAGGCTCTGCGCGAGCCCCACCGTGAGCGCCGTGCCGAGCCCCAGGGAGGCCATCTCCCGCCGGGGCGGCGTCCGGTCGGCGAGCCAGAGCAGGACGCCGAAGGCTGCCAGGAAGATCGCGATCTGCCAGGGCTCGCCGAGGTGCTCGGCGATCACGTTCTCGCCGAGCGCGCCGATCGCCGCGGCCGGGACGGTCGCCACGGCCACGAACCAGGCGACCCGCTCGTCGGCCGTCTCGATCCGCCGCCTGCGGACGCTTCCCCACCACGCGCCGAGCAGCCGCACGACATCCGGCGCGAAGTAGGCGACGACGGCGACGAGGGTCCCCACGTGGAGGGCGACGTCGAAGGTCTGGTTGAACTCCTCGTGCGTCTCGAGGTACTCCCACTCGAAGAGCCAGGGGACGAGGATGAGGTGGCCGGACGAGGAGATGGGCAGGAGCTCGGTCGCGCCCTGCACGACGCCGAGCACGAGCGCCTGCCAGTTGGGCAACGCGTCCGGGTCGTCGCCGATGCCGGCGATCGTCAGGCCGACGGCGACGAGCATCGCCGCGCCGGCAACGGCAAGGATGCCGACGCGACGCATCGAGGGGTTATCGTAGGCGCCCCGTGAGTCGCAACGACGCCATCCTGGGCGCGGTCGCTCTCCTCCTGGTCGTCTTCAGCCTCGTCGTCTCGCTGGTCATCCCCAGGCGCGACCCCGGCTTCCCGGGTCGCAACCTCAAGGTGTTCGCGCTCGTGGCGGTGCTCCTCGTCATTGCGATGCTGGCCTCCGTCGAGGTGCTCGGCGCCGAGCACGAGGACGAGGAGGGCGGCGAGGCCGCGGAAACGGACACCGGCGGCGGGGAGACCGGCGCCGGAGAGGGCGGCGATGGCGAGGCGGGGGGCGACCCGGCCGCCGGCGAGGAGATCTTCGCCTCGGCGGGCTGCGGCAACTGCCACGCCCTCGAGGAGGCGGGCACGACCGCGACGGTCGGCCCGAACCTCGACGAGTCGACGGTCGACCAGGCCGCGGCCGCGGAGCAGATCACCAACGGCGGCGGGGGCATGCCCGCCTTCAGCGGCCAGCTCTCGGAGGAGCAGATCCAGGACGTGGCCGCCTTCGTCGTCGCCTCGCAGGGGTAGCCGAGGGCGCTTCGGCGCCACCTCGCCGAAAGCCGACGGGAGTCAGCTCGTCCGGGTCTGTGGTTGGCGGCCGACCACGAAGTACAGGATCGTCCCGAGCACCGGAAGGATGACCACGATGAGCACCCAGGCGGCGAGCTGGCCGCGCGTCAGCGCGCTGCGCCGCCGCACCATGTCGACGAGCGCGACCGCCCAGGCCACCGCTGCGACGACGCCGAGCAACCACCAGAACGAGTCCATCAGCCTCCCTCGGGTCGCCTGCGGTTCTAGGCGGAGAGGGCGGGATTCGAACCCGCGACCCAGCTTTCACCGGGTACGCGATTTCCAGTCGCGCTCCTTAGGCCAGCTCGGACACCTCTCCGCGACCTCCAATCGTAGCCGTCATCGCGTTTCCGGATCGCGCCGGGCGGTACAAGCCACACGTAGGAAACGCGATACCCAGGAGGTCGACACACATGCCGCCAAGCGGAGTGAAGAAGGGCTCGAAGCGGGCCCGTCAGTACGAGCACATCAAGTCGAGCGCCAAGGAGCAGGGCGCCTCGACGGGCCGTGCGAAGGAGATCGCCGCCAGGACCGTGAACAAGGAGCGGGCCCGGTCGGGCGAGTCGCGCACGCGCTCCCGCACCTCGACACGCGACATGTCCTCGAGCCGGCGCGGCGGTCAGCGCTCGGGCACGAACCGGCCGAAGGGCCGCACGAAGGAGCAGCTGTACAACGAGGCCAAGAGGATGAACATCTCGGG
>JAICGP010000022.1 GCA_025923055.1 Thermoleophilia bacterium | reverse complement strand
CCGACGAGCACGGTGGCGAGCGCCCGGCCGCCGTTCACGTCGTCGACACGCAGGCGAACGAGCCCGTCGTCGATGAGGAGCTCGTGACCCGGGTGAAGGACCTCGGTGAGGACGGCGGGCATCACCGGGAGGTCGTCGGGCCGGCCGCCGCCCTCGCCCGCGATCACCACCTCGTCGCCCTCGACGAGGATGCGCGGCGCCTCGAGGTCGCCGACCCGGATCTTCGGCCCCTGCAGGTCGGCGATCAGCGCAAGGGGGCGACCGGCCCGCTCCTGGGCCTCGCGGACGAGGCGCGCCCGCTCGCCGTGCTCAGCGTGCGTGCCGTGCGAGAAGTTGAGCCGGGCGGCGTCCATTCCCGCCGCCACGAGCCGGTCCATCGCCTCGGGCGTCGACGACGACGGCCCGATCGTGCAGACGATCTTCGTGCGGCGCAGGCCCGGGCTCACGCTGTCACGTTAGCGCCCGGAGGCACATACCCTGCCTCCGCCGAGCGTCCGGGACGCCGCTAGCGGCCTGCGCGCGGGAACGCCGACCAGCCCGGGTACTCGGCCCGGTCGCCGAGCTCCTCCTCGATGCGGAGGAGCTGGTTGTACTTCGCGACCCGGTCGCTCCGCGACGGCGCCCCCGTCTTGATCTGCCCCACGCCGGTCGCCACGGCGAGATCGGCGATCGTAGTGTCCTCCGTCTCGCCCGAGCGGTGCGACATGACGGCGGCGTACCCGTGCGCCCGCGCGAGGTCGATCGCCTCGAGCGTCTCGGTCAGCGTCCCGATCTGGTTCACCTTGACGAGGATCGCGTTGGCGGCGCCCTCCTCGATCCCACGGCGGAGCCGGTCGACGTTCGTGACGAAGAGGTCGTCGCCGACGAGCTGGACGCGCTCGCCGAGCCGGTCGGTGAGAGCCCTCCACCCGGCCCAGTCGTCCTCGGCGAGCCCGTCCTCGATCGAGACGATCGGGAAGCGGGCGCAGAGGTCCTCCCAGAGCCTGACGAGGCCGTCGGCGTCCAGCTCGTCGCCTTCGAGGCGGTAGCGGCCGTCCTCGTGGATCTCGGTGGCGGCCGGATCGAGCGCGATCGCGATTCGCTCGCGGTGTCCGGCCCGCTCGGCGGCCTCGAGCACGGCGGCGATCGCCTCCTCGCTCGAGGCGAGGTCGGGGGCGAAGCCGCCCTCGTCGCCCACGGCGGTCGCCAGGCCCCGCTCGTGCAGGAGCTCCTTGAGCCGGTGGAACGTCTCGGCGCCGACCCGCAACGCCTCCGAGAAGGAGGACGCGCCCACGGGGACGACCATGAACTCCTGCAGGTCGAGGGAGTTCTGGGCGTGCGCGCCGCCGTTGACGACGTTGAGCATCGGGACGGGCAGCACGCGCGCCTCCTCTCCCCCGAGCCAGCGATAGAGCGAGACATCCGCCTCCGCGGCCGCGGCGCGCGCCGCGGCGAGCGAGCAGCCGAGCACGGCGTTCGCGCCCAGCCGCGACTTGTCCTCGGTGCCGTCGAGCTCGAGGAGGAGCCGGTCGAGCGCCGCCTGGTCGTCCGCCGCGACGCCGGCGAGCGCGGGGCCGATCTCCTCCTCGACGTTCCGCACCGCGCGGAGGACTCCCTTGCCGAGGTAGGCGCCGGGATCGTCGTCGCGGAGCTCGAGCGCCTCGTACCGTCCCGTCGACGCGCCAGAGGGCACGGCAGCGCGGCCGACCGCGCCCGAGTCGAGCTCGACCTCGACCTCGACGGTCGGGTTGCCGCGGGAGTCGAGGATCTGGCGGGCGTGGACACGGGCGATCCTCACCGCAAGGCCTCCTTGGCACGGTCGTAGTAGCGATCCTGCTCGCCGACCGGCAGCGACGTCCAGTCCCGGCCGTCGTCCCGGGCAAGCTCGGCGGCACGCTCGACGCGCGCGACGAAGCGGGAGCTGACGGCGCGCAGCGCGAGCTCCGGGTCGACGTTGAGCCGCCGCGCGACGTTGACGGCCGCGAAGAGCACGTCGCCCAGCTCCGCGAAGACCGCCGGGTCCGCCTCCGTCTCGGGCGCGGCCTCCCCGGCCGTCCCGGCGATCGCCTCGCCAAGCTCGGCCAGCTCGGAGTCGAGGTCGGCCAGCGCCCCCGCCGCGTCCGGATACTCGAAGCCGACCGTCGCAGCGCGGCGCTGCACCTTCCGCGCGTAGAGCAGAGCCGGGAGCGTCTCCGGCACGTCGTGGAAGATGCCTTCGCGCGCCTCCTGCTCGCGCTTCAGCTCCTCCCAGCGGCCCTTGACCGCCGCCGCGGTGGCGAGGTCGGCCTCGCCGAACACGTGCGGGTGCCGGCGGACGAGCTTCTCGTGGATGCCGCGCGCGACGGTGGCCAGGTCTCCGGCCCCCCGCTCTTCGAGCAGGAGCGCGAGGAAGACCGTCTGGAAGAGGAGGTCGCCGAGCTCGTCGACGAGCTTGGCGTCGTCGGCGGCGACGGCCGCGTCCGCAACCTCGTACGCCTCCTCGACGGTGTGCGGGACGATCGTGGCCGCCGTCTGCGCGCGATCCCACGGGCAGTCGCGCCGCAGCCGCTCGGCCAGCTCCTGGAGGTCGACGAGCGCCCGCTCGAGGCCGTCGCCGCCGCCCAGCGAAGCTACTCCGTCTCGGTGGGGGTCGTCCCGGTCTCGGGAGCCGGCGCGCCCGTGTCGGCGCCGCCCGTCGTCGCGGCCGGCGGAGGCGGCTCGAAGCCCGGCGCGTAGGCGATCTCCTCCTCGAACCGCTCCCGGAGCTCTTCGATCCACTCGTTGATCCGGGCGTTCTTCTTCTCCTCGACGAGCTGCTCGCGAATCTGCTCCTCGACCTCGGAAAGCTGCTGCGTCGACTTCGGCTTGATCGCGGAAGTCGCCTCGATGATGTGCCAGCCGAACTGCGTCTTCACGGGCTCCGACAGCTCGCCTGTCTCGAGCTCGAAGGCAGCCTCGTCGAACTCGGGCACGGTGGCGCCCTGCTGGGCGGTGAACTTGCCGCCCTCCTCCTTCGAGGCCGGGTCCTGGGAGAAGCGCCGCGCCAGCTGGGCGAAGTTGCCGCCGTCCTGGAGCTGGCGGTGGATGTCCTCGGCGCGTGCCTTGTTCTTCACGAGGATATGGCGGACGTCCCGAGTCGCGGGCGTCTCGAACTGCGCCTTGTTCTCCTCGTAGTAGGCCTGGACGTCGGCCTCGGTCACCTGCACGTCCTTCGTCACCTGCTCGAAGATCCGCTCGGAGAGGATGCGCGTGCGCACGTCCTTTCGCACCTGGGCGTCCGTGAGACCCTGCTTCTCGAGCTCCGCCTCGTAGCGCTCCTGGTCACCCTCGAAGAACTGCTCCTTGAGCTCCTCGAGGCGCTTCTCGACGTCCTCGTCGGTCACCTCGACGTCGAGCTCCTCCGCGGCGATCTCGAACTCGGCCTGCTCGACGAGGCTCCGGACAATGGCGTTGCGGAGCTGCGCGAACTCGGGCGTCCCGGCCTGGGGGAACTCCTGCTCGCGCGCCTCGTACGTCTTCTCGGCCTGGGCCAGCAGCCGGTCGTACTCCGCCTTGGAGATCTCGCGATCCCCGACGACGGCGATCGCGCCCGCCGGGACCTCGGCCGCCTCGTCTGCATCGCCCCCTCCGCACGCGGCGAGACCGAGGCCGAGCGCGAGCACAGCGAACAGGGGGATCAGTCGAGTCGAAAGAGGCATGTGGGCGAAACTGCTAGGCCGAAAGCCGTAGGTCGAGGATAGCATCGGCGAGCGCGACCGCCCCCGAGAACCCCTCGGCACGCTGCTGGAGCTCCCGCTTCGCGCTCGAGTAGACCGCGGTGGGCGCCGACGTCCGCAGCGCCCGCAGCTCGGCCGAGCCGAGGACGAGCGGGCCCACGACCGCTCGGCCGCCCCGGAAGACGAGGTAGTCGGCGCCGATTCGCGCCAGCCTCAGCTTCGCCTCCTGGATGGCGAAGAGGTTCTCGACCGGGTCGGGGAGCGGGCCGAAGCGGTCCTCGACGGCCCCCCGCAGCTCGCGGAGCTCGTCCTCGGACTCGGAGAGCGCCAGGCGCCGGTGCAGGTCGATCTTCTGCGCCTCGGCAGGCATGAAGTCGGAGGGGACGTAGGCGTCCACCTGGGCGTCGACGCGCACCGGCCGGGCGGCGGCGCGCCGCGTCCCCGAGAGCTCGGCCACCGCCTCGCCGAGCAGCTCGACGTAGAGCTCGAACCCGATCGCGGCGACGTGGCCGGATTGCTCCGCGCCGAGGAGGTCGCCGGCGCCGCGGATCTCGAGGTCGCGCATCGCGATCGCGAAGCCGCTCCCGAGCTCCGTGTGGTCGGCAAGCGTCGCGAGGCGGGCGCGCGCCTCGGGCGAGAGCTCCTGGCCGTCGGGATAGAAGAGGTAGGCGTGGGCGACCACGTCACTCCTCCCGACGCGCCCGCGGATCTGGTAGAGCTGCGCGAGCCCGAGCGCGTCGGCGCGCTCGACGACGAGCGTGTTCGCCTGGGGGATGTCCAGCCCCGACTCGATGATGGTGGTCGAGACGAGCACGTCGGCGTCGCCCGCCAGGAACGAGAGCATGTGCGCCTCGAGCTCCCGCTCCGGCATCTGCCCGTGCGCGACGATGAAGCGGAGCTCGGGGCACAGCTGACGGAGGTGCTCGGCGGCCTCCTCGATCGTCTCGACCCGGTTGTGGAGGTAGAACGACTGGCCGCCGCGCTCGTGCTCGCGCATGAGCGCCTGGCGGAGGAGCTCCTCGTCGTACTCGCCGACGTGTGTGCGGATGGGGCGGCGGCCCTGGGGCGGCGTCTCGATGACACTGATGTCGCGCAGGCCGGCGAGCGACATGTGCAGCGTCCTGGGGATCGGCGTCGCCGAGAGCGAGAGCACGTCGACCTCCAGCCGCAGCTGGCGCAGGAGCTCCTTCTGGGCGACGCCGAAGCGCTGTTCCTCGTCGACGATCACGAGACCGAGGTCCTTCGCTACGACGTCGCGGGAGAGGATGCGGTGGGTGCCGACGAGGACGTCGACCTTGCCGGCCGCGAAGTCGGCGAGGACGCGCCGCACCTCCGCCGGCTTGCGGAAGCGGGAGACCATCTCGATCGTCACGGGCAGGTCGCGATAGCGCTCGCGGAAGGTGTGCCAGTGCTGTTGCGCGAGGATCGTCGTCGGCGCGAGCATGAGCACCTGCCTCCCGTTCGCGACGACGACGAAGGCGGCGCGCACTCCGACCTCCGTCTTGCCGAAGCCGACGTCGCCGCAGACGAGGCGGTCCATGGGGCGCTCCGCCTCGAGGTCCTCCTTGACGACCTCGATCGCCTGCCGCTGGTCGGGCGTCTCCTCGTAGGCGAAGCCGGCCTCGAGCCGCTCGACGAGCTCCCCCTCGGCCTCGTAGGCGACGCCGTCCGCCCGCTGGCGGCGCGCGTAGAGGGCGAGCAGCTCCCCGGCGAGCTCGCGCGCGCCCGCGCGGGCGCGATTCTTGACGTTCTGCCACGCCTTGCCGCCCAGCTTCGAGAGCGCGGGCGCATGCCCGTCGGCGCCGACGTACCGCGAGACCTTTCCGATCTGCTCGTGCGGCACGTAGAGCCTGTCGTCGCCCCGGAACGCGAGGAAGAGGTAGTCGCGGGTGACGCCGGCGACCGTCTTCGTCTCGAAGCCGAGCAGGCGCCCGACCCCGTGGTCCTCGTGGACGACGTGGTCGCCGGTCCGCAGGTCGGCGAAGCTCTGCAGCGCCCGGCCGACGCGGGCGTCCGCGCGCGGCGGCCGCTTGCGGAAGACCTGCGTGTCGGGGAGGACGATGACGCCGAGGTCGCGGAGGACGAACCCACGCCGCGCCGGCGAGACGGCGAAGACGAGCGCCGGCTCGTCCGGGAGCTCGTCGCCCGGCTCGAGGACGACCGCGTCGATGCGCCGAAGGAGGGCTTTCGTCCGGAGCGCTTCGCCCCGGTGGGCGAACGTGACGACGACCCGGCTTCCGCTGCGGACGTAGCCGAGCAGGTCGCGCTCCGCCTCGGCGAGGCCGCGCGCGGCCACCGCCGGCCGCTGGGCCTCGAAGACGTGACGCTGTCCGGCCGGGAGCTCCGTGAGGCGGATCGCGCCGGTCAGGTCGAGGGTCGCGCCGAGCTCGTCCCTGATCTCCTCGGCGACGTCGTCCGCCTGCCAGACGAGGTCGACGCCGGGCAGGGGCGAGACGAGGTCGTCGGGAACCGGCACGCCGCCCTGCTCGCCGCCGCCGGCCAGCGCCGGCTCCGCCGCGTCGACGCGCCGCTCCGCCGCCGGGTAGACGACGGCCTCCTCCAGGGTGTGGAGCGTCCGCTGCGTGAAGGGCGAGAAGGCCCGCAGCGACTCGATCTCGTCGCCGAACAGCTCGATGCGGACCGGCTCCCGTCCCGTCGACGGGAAGACGTCGACGATACCGCCGCGCACGGCGAACTGGCCGCGCTCCTCGGCCTGGGCGACGCGCTCGTACCCGGCGAGGGCGAGCCGCTCGGCGAGCCCCTCGCTGCCCGGCTCCTCCCCGGGGCGGACGACGATCGGCTCCGGGCGGACGCCCGCGGGCGGGATTCCCTCCGCCGCGCCGATGCCGGACGCGCAGACGAGCCCACCGCCCGCGAGCACCTCGAGCGCGCGGGCGCGCTCGCCGACGAGGTGCGGCGGCGGCTCGAGGCCGCTTCCCCAGCGGACGCCGCGCGAAGCGAAGAGCCCCACGCTCCCGTCGCCGAGGAACCAGCTTGCCCCGTCCGCCGCGTCGCGCGCCTGCGCGTCGTCGGCTAGGACGCAGACGAGCGGGCCTCCGCGTGCGAGCCTGAGGGCGGCGAGGAAGAGAGGCAGGATCGGCTCCGAGACCCGGACGTCGCCCGGGTCGGCGAGGAGCTCCTGCAGGCGCTCGCTCTCCGCGAGCGCGCGGGCGACGGGGGCGAGCGCGGGTGCCTGGATACGGGTCGGGCGGTCCATGACGACGGGCGGAACGCGCCGTTCCGCCGGCCGCATCGTAGCCCCGAGGAACTGGCCTAGGATGCGGGCGTGGCAGGGGAGCTGCGACCGATCGGCACGCGGCCGAAGCTCGTCGCGTCCTTCGATCCGCCGGACGCCGGCGAGGAGTTCCGCCGCTGGCGCAACGCCCGCGCCGGCCTGCTCGCCCGCGTCCCGGCGGGCGCGCTGCGGGTGGAGTACGGCCGCGCCCCTCGAGGCGGCCTCTTCGTTCGCGTCCGGATCGACGAGGGCGAGCTGCCGCCGGGGCTCCTGGCAGGAAGCTGACGCCGTGCGACCCGGTCGGTGCGCGGATCGCTAAAGGTCGCCCGGCCGATCTGCCGAAGGTGAGAGAGCACCACACGCCGGGCCGCTACGGCGCGCGGAGCACCTGCGGGTCGTCCTCGAGTCGAGGGCGGCCCGCCTCTCTTCACGCGCCGTCTCCGGCCGCCGCTACGGGCGTTCGTTGAACCGCTGCCGAGCCTCGTCGAGTCCGTCGCGGCCGACGCACTCGACCGCGTCGGCCGCCCGCCCGACGATCGCCTCGACGTCCTCCTCCGGCGAGAAGGGTGCGAGCACGTAGTCCGCCACGGGCCGGGGGTCGCCGCGCTCGGGGCGCCCCACCCCGACGCGGAGGCGGAGGAAGTCCTGTGAGCGCAGGTGCTGGGCGACCGAGCGGAGCCCGTTGTGGCCGGCGAGCCCGCCGCCGGCGCGCGCCTGCAGGCGGCCCAGGTCGAGATCGGCCTCGTCGTGGACGACGAGCAGCCGCTCGGGCTCGAGCTTGTAGAAGCGCGCCGCCGCGCCGACGGAGCGGCCGGACTCGTTCATGTACGTCTGCGGCTTCAGGAGCGCCACGCGCGCACCGTCGACGCGCACGTCGGCGAGCTCGCCGGAGAACTTCGAGCGGAAGGAGCCGCCGTGCCGCCGCGCGAGCTCGTCGCACACCAGGAAGCCGACGTTGTGGCGCGTGCTCGCGTACTCGCGGCCGGGGTTCCCGAGCCCGGCGACGAGGAGGTCGAGCGTCGAGGCAGGCTCGCCCCGACGGAAGAGGCGCACGGGGCCCCCTTTGTCCTAGCCCTCGACGGTCTCGCCGCCGTCGGCCGCCTCGGCCTCGGCGTCCGCCGGCTCCTCGGCGGCGCCTTCGGGCGCCTCCTCCGGCGGCAGCTCGCCCTCCTCGAGCTCCTCCTCGAGGACCTCGGGCTCCTCCTCGACGCGCGGCGCCGAGACGTTTGCGACGACGCTCTCCGGATCGTCGAGGTAGGTCACCCCGTCGATCGGCGGCAGGTCGCCGACCCGCAGGCTGTCGCCGATCGCCATCTCCGAGATGTCGAGCTCGATCCGATCGGGAACCTCCATCGGCAGCGCCTCGACGTTCACCTCGCGGAGGACGAGCGTGAGCACGCCGCCCTCCTTGACGCCCTGCGACTCGCCGACGAGCTCGACGGTCACCTGGGCCTGGATGGGCTGGTCGAGGCGGACCTCGTGCAGGTCGATATGCAGGAGCCGGGCGCGAGTGGGATCGAGCTGGTAGTCCTTGAGCACGGCGTGCCGCGCGGTCTTCTGCCCGTCGAAGACGACGTCGAGGATCGCGTGCAGGCCGTGCTCGCCCGTGAGCACGCGACGCAGCTCGCGCTCGCCGACGGCGAACGGGTGCGCGCTCTTGCCGCCTCCGTAGAGGACGCCCGGGATCATCCCGCCCGCCCGGAGCCGCCGGGCGTCGGCGCTCCCGTTCGTCTCGCGCGGCTGCACCGCCAGCTTGATCCGCTCCCCGGCCATGTCGGCGGGCAAGTCTAGCGAAGAGGCCTCAGGCCCAGTGGGACTCGAGCCGCCCCTGGATCTGCGACACGTACACGCCGAGCTCGCGCTGGCGCTCCTCGAGGCGCTCCTCCCGGATGCCGAGCAGGTCCTCGCGGCGCTCCACGTCCTCCTCGCGGAGCTCGAGGTCGGCCTCGAGCACGGCCTTGCGCGCTTCGAGGTCGTGCTCGCGCACGTCCAGCTCCCGGCCCCGCTCGTGGAGCGTGCGCTCGAGCTCGCTGACGCGCCGCTCGCGCCGGTCGAGGCTCTCGCGAGACTCGACGATCGCCGCGGCCGGCTCGATCTGCTCCTCGAGCTCCCGGATCCGCTGCTCGCGCGCGGCGAGCTCGGCCTCGGCGGCGGCGAGGCGCGCCGCGCGCTCCTCGAGCTCGCGCTCCGAGGCGGCGAGCGAGGACTCGCGCTCCCTGGCGCCCCGGTCGAGGCCGCCGAGGCCCTCGAGGTTCTGGATCTCGACCTTGAGGACGGCCGGGAAGACGGGTGTGCCGGCGGGCCTGCGCCGACGGCGCCGCACCTTCCGCCGGCTCGGCTCAGGCGAGTCGCTGGGGGTCGGAGAGTCAGTCACCTGGGCGCCGCCGCATGTGTCGGACGATGGCGGTCGGTTCTCGGAGCGGCATCCCCCACATTGGGCATCCCGGACGGATCACACGTTCCAGGGATGGCGGCCGCGGCGCCGGAGCCCGACACCAGCCGAGGCCTCACCAACTGCGGATACGAAAGGCGGCATCGTATGTCTGCGGAACTCGTCCGGGTGAAGATCCGGAACTTCTCTCAGGCCAGTCTCGGCCGGCGCCTCCTGCTCGCCTCGCTCAAGTAGGCGGCACGAGCGACGGCCACCCGAGCGGCCCGGACTCCGGGCCGCTTCTCGTCGGTCGGGTCGTCGCTAGTCGACGATCTCGCCCGGGTCCTCGGGGTGGAGGACTCCCCAGACGAGGAGGTGCGCGCCGACCTCCCGGCGGCCCTGCTCGGCGTCGGGCGCGTCGGGGAGGGAGACCGTTAGCTCTGCCGCGCCGGCCGTCTGCACGGCGAAGCCCGAGCGCGCGAAGTGCTCGCGCAGCTCGGCGAGGAGCCGAGGGTTCCCGAGTCGAATGGTCATGGGCCGCAGTGCCTCCCGTGCATCGGCCGGAGGGGCTGCCGCCCACAGCCCCGCGCGAGGGTTTTTCTGGAGGCAGCGGCCTAGAACAGCCGGACGAGCAGGAGAACGAGCGCCGCCCAGAGCGCGGCTCCGACCACCGCGGCGAGCGCGATGCCGCGGAAGAAGCGCAGGAACTCGGCGCGCGGCTCCGGAGGTTTCCGTTCGGCCTCCTCCCACTGCGCGTCCTCGCCGGCCCAGGGATCGTCCGGCCCGGCATGCTCGTCGGCCCGGCTCCTCGGGTGAGCCGCGAACAAGCGCGACGGCCTGGGCAACTTGAGCTGCATCCCCTCTCCCGCCGCAGCGACCCCGCCGGGGCCTCCACGAACTCTAGTCGCCCTTCCCGCGTTCGCAAGCGCGGCGGGCGGCGGCTCAGGCGGGTTGGCCGGAGCGGGCGCCGAGCCACGCCCAGGCGTCCGCGACGATCGCCTCGAGCTCGGGTGTCTCGGGTGCCCAGCCGAGCTCCCGCCGGATCAGCTCGCTCGACGCGACCAGCACCGGGGGGTCGCCGGGTCGCCGGGGAGCGTCCACCGCCGGAATCGCCCGCCCGGTGACCGTCCGCGCGGCCTCGACGACCTCCTGGACGGAGAAGCCACGGCCGTTTCCGAGGTTGTACACGCGATGCCCCGGCTCCGTGGTCGCTTCGAGCGCGAGCAGGTGCGCGTCGGCGAGGTCGCGCACGTGAATGTAGTCGCGCACGGCTGTCCCGTCGGGCGTCGGGTAGTCGCGGCCGTAGATCCGGACCGGATCCGCTTCCGCGTCGCGAAGGGCCGCTTCCAGGAGGAGCGGGACGAGGTGCGTCTCGGGGTCGTGGCGCTCGCCGTAGGGGCCGTAGGCGCCGGCGACGTTGAAGTAGCGGAGGCTGACGGCGCCGAGCCCGACGGCGGCGCACTCGAACCCGATGGCGTGGTCCGCGGCGAGCTTCGAGGCGCCGTAGGGGCTGGTCGGCCGGGTCGGAGCATGCTCGGCGATCGGGATCGCGTCCGGCTCGCCGTAGACCGACGCGGTCGAGGAGAAGACGAGCCTCGTCACGCCGGCGGCGCGCATGGCGTCGAGGAGGTTCAGCGTCCCGCCGACGTTCGCCCGGTAGTAGCGGGCGGGCTGCGCGACCGACTCGGGCACGATCGAGAGCGCGGCGAAGTGGAGGACGGCGTCGAAGCCGGCCCGGAGGAGGTCGCCGAGGGCCGCCGCGTCGCTCAGGTCGGCGGCGACGAACCGCGCTTCGGGAGGCACCGCGTCGCGATGACCGGTGAGGAGGCTGTCGGCGACCGTGACCGCGTGCCCGGCTTCCAGGAGCCGCGCCGCGACCACGCTGCCGACGTAGCCGGCCCCTCCGACGACGAGGAGGTTCACGCGTGCACCATACGGATCTCGTGCGCCCGGGCGCCTACGAGCCCCGCTCCACGCGGGCGACGGCGCCGGCGACGGCGGCCTCGAGCTCGGCGAGCGAGAACGGCTTCAGTACGTACGCGGCCGGCCTCAGCGCGTGGACGGCGAGCTCCGGAGGGTTGACGCTCACGACCACGAGCTGTACCGGCGGCGTCGCCGCGGCAAGCGTCTCGGCAAGACGGACGACGCGGGCGCCCATCCCGGGCTCGAAGACCATGAGGTCGACCTCGCCCGGCGCCCACTCCGGCCGGTAGCGGACGACCTCGTGCCCCCAGCCGCCGAGCGCACGCTCGACGAGCTCGAGGACGTCGGGATCGGGCTCTGCCAGAAGGACGCGCGCCACGGCCTACTCGACGCCGCCTCGAGCGAGTCGACCGTCGCCGCCGCAGGCGTGCCTGGCCATTCTGGAAGAGCCTACGGCTCGGGCAGCGCCCGTGCCACCGGGTCTGGCCCGTAGCCTCAGGGGCGTCAGGACGCGGCCGAATTTCGCCCGCTAGGCTTGGAGGGCAAACGATTCGAAAGACCAGGTCGGAGCGCCGCGATGAGCCGTCCACGGCCGCGTCGCCACGGAGATCCGCATCCCTTGCACGTCAGCGGCCGGACGGGAGGCTGGAGCTGACGATGGCCGACGCCCGCGAGCTGGTCTCCGAGCTCGAAGCCGGGGCGGTGCTCGCCGACGTCCCGGGCCGCGAGCAGTTCCAAGGCTATGCGGTGGTCGGCGTCCCGTTCCGCTCCGGCCACGTCCTGGGGATGCGCCGTTTCCCGGCCAGCTCGGTCGGGCCCGGCTACACCTCCGTCTGGCATCGCGATCCGTCCGGCCGCTGGGTGATCTACCAGGACGAGGGGCCTCGATACACCTGTCCACGCGCCTTCGGGCCCGCCATCGACGACGCCCCGACCGTGCCCATCCGCGTCGACTGGGTGGAGGCTGACCGTTTCGAGGTCGACATCGAGGCGGAGGGGCGGCGCCTCCAGTGGCAGGTCCCGCTCGCCGAGAGCGCCGCTACGCGCGCGCTCAACGCGACTGCGTCGATCCTGCCGCGCTTCCTGCGCCACCACCGTCTCGCGCTGGCAGTCATCGCCCGCACGGCAGGGTCGACGCTTCGCGCCGGCCGGGTGCGGCTGGCCGGCACGGCTCCCAGCGGCCAGGACTTCTTTGCGGATCTGCGCCGCATCTGGCTGATCGAGAAGTCAACGGCGGTCGTCGACGGCGTCGAGCTGGGGGAGCCCGGCCCTCTCGCCGAGCAGGCCCACCTGGGGGATTTCTGGCTTCCGCAGCGAGGCCTCTTCGCGATCGGAGGCTCCTTCTTCGAGCTCTACGACCCCGCCCGCCACCAGCAAGTCGCCTCCCGTCACGAGCTCCCCGGCGGCGGAACCCGGAAGGCGTCACCTGAGTCTTCTTAGAAGAGCTGGTTCTCGCCGGCGAAAATGGCCGAGACCGACTCGTCCGAGAAGACGTTCTCGATCGTCTCGGCGAGGATGCCCGAGATGGTCAGCACGGTCAGCTTGTCGGGCCGGTTCAGCTCCCCGATCGGCACCGTGTCGGCGACGGCGACGCCGGCGAGCTCCGAGTCGGCGAGCTTCTCGAGCGCGGAATCGGGAAAGAGCCCGTGCGTCGCGCACGCGTACACCGCCGTCGCTCCCGCCTCCAGGAGAGCCTGCGCGCCGGCGACCAGGGTCCCGCCGGTCACGATGATGTCGTCGCTCATGATCGCGACCTTGCCGCGGACGTCGCCGACCACCTCGGTGACCGCGGCCACGTCGTGGGCGGGGCGCTGCTTGTTCATGAGCGCGAAGTCGGCGTCGAGCATCTGCGCGAACTTCGTCGCCATCTTCGCACGGCCCGGGTCCGGCGAGACCGCGACGACGCTGTCGCCGTGAAGGCCGAGGGTCTCGCGGTAGTAGCGCGCGAAGAGGGGCAGGGCCGTCATGTGGTCGACCGGGATGCGGAAGAAGCCCTGGATCTGGCCCGCGTGCAGGTCCATCGTGAGGACGCGGTCGACGCCGGCCGCGTCGAAGACGTCCGCGAGGAGCTTCGCGGTGATCGGCTCGCGCGGCGACGACTTCTTGTCCTGGCGCGAGTAGGGAAACCACGGCATCACGGCCGTGATCCGGTTGGCCGAGGCGAGCTTCGCGGCCTGGATCATGATCATCAGCTCGAGCAGGTAGTCGTTCGTCGCCCGTCCGTGGCAGGCCTGGACGATGAAGACGTCGGCGCCTCGGATCGACTCGCGGTAGCGGCAGTACGTCTCCCCGTTGGCGAACGTCTTCAGCTCGACCTCGCCGAGCTCGATGTTGAGCTGGTCCGCGATGCGGCCCGCGAGGACCGGGTGCGAGCGGCCGGAGAAGAGCATGAGCTTCCCGGACGGGCCGCGCTCGATCCAGCGGCCGCGCTCGGAGGCGGGCTGCGGCGCGGGCTCGGGCGTCACGTCGAGCCCGGGGATGGCGAGCTCAGTCGTTCCGCTTTCCACGCAGGTAGCCCTCCTTCGTCACCTGTCTCGGCGGGAAACCGGCAAGGGAATCGGGCGGCACGTCGTCGGTGACGTACGAGCCGCCGGCGATCCAGGCGCCGTCTCCGATCGTCACGGGAGCTTCGAACCCATTGTGAATGCCGGTCCTGACGTTCCGGCCGATCGTCGTGCGTGCCTTCGGCCGGCCCTCCTGATGCGGGTAGTTCGCGGTGATGGCGCCGGCGGCGACGTTCGTTTCCTCGCCCACCTCGGCGTCCCCGAGGTACGAGAGGTGCGGCACCTTCGCGCCCTCTCCGATGGTGGCGTTCTTGAGCTCCACGAACGTCCCGGCTTTCGCCCGCGCTGCGAGCACCGTTCCAGGCCGAAGGTAACAGAACGGGCCCACGAGCGCCTCCTCGCCGACCTCGGCGTCCACGAGGACGGCATGGGGGCCGACCTCGGCGCCGCGGCGGACGACCGTCCGCCCGCGCAGGACCGTGAACGGGTGGATGACCGCGTCGGCCTCGATCGCCACGTCGTCCTCGATCCAGGTGGTCGCCGGATCGACGATCGTGACGCCGGCCTCCAGGTGGGCCGAGACGATGCGGTCACGGAGCCGCGCGCCCGCGGCCGCGAGATCGGCCCTGCTGTTCACGCCTTCGCCGACACGTGGGTCAGACGCACGGTACACGCCCACCGGCCGGCCGTCATCCGCCAGGTGCCGGACGGCGTCGGTGAGGTAGAGCTCGCCCTGCGCGTTGTCGGTGTCGAGCCGCGCGAGGGCACTCCAGAGCGCGTTCGCCTCGAAGACGTAGACGGACGAGTTGACCTCCCGAACGGCGAGCTCCTCCGGCGACGCGTCGGACGCCTCGACGATCCGCCGGAGGCGGCCCGCGTCGTCCCGGAGGATGCGGCCGTAGGCGGCCGGCTCGGCGGGCTCGAAGGAGAGCACGGTCGCCGCCGCGCCCTCGCGCCGGTGCGCCTCGACGAGCGGCGCGAGATCGCCCTCGGTGACGAGCGGCGTGTCGCCGGCGACGACGACGACGTCCCCGGCGAACCCGGCCAGAGCCGGCCTGGCGCTCGCCGCCGCGTCGCCCGTCCCGCGCGGCTCCTCCTGCACTGCGAGGTCGACGCCCGGCGGCAGGCTCCCCTCGAGCTCCGCCAGGCTGCCCGGCGAGGTGACGACGACGAAGGGGGCCGGCCCGAGCGCGCCGACCGCCGCGACCGACCAGTCCAGCAGGCGCCGGCCCAGGAGCGGGTGCAGGTGCTTCGGCCGGCGCGAGCGCATGCGCGTCCCGAGCCCGGCGGCCAGCACGACCGCTGCGAGCGGAGCGGGGGTCACGAGGGCGTCATGGCTGGGGCGGGAGGATTCGAACCTCCGGTCACGGGACCAAAACCCGCTGCCTTACCACTTGGCTACGCCCCACCGAGGCGAGTATAGGAGCCACGGGACGCTCGACGGTCTAGCGGCGGTCGGCCAGCAGGATGACGAGGAGGACGGCCGCGAGCACGACGAGCACGGCAATCGCCAGCGCCTTCACGAGCACCCAGAGCACGGGGACGAGCACGGCGATGAGCTGCGAGGCGGCCGCGATCCACGAGAGCTCGCGGATCGTGTGGAAGCGGAGGTTTCGCCCGGCGAAGAGGTAGAAGGCAACGGCGACGACCGCGGCTGCGAGCACCCAGTACCAGCCGCTGTCGCCGGCGAGGACGATGATGCTCTCGACGAGCCCGATCACGAGCGCCAGGCGCAGGCGCCTGGCTCGCAGCCAGGCTCCCCTCTCGCTCTCCCTGAGCTCCAGCGCGGGCGACGACGTCACGCGCGGCGACGTTACCAGACGGGTGCGACCACCCAGGTGCGCGCCCTCGCTCCGAGCAAGCGGGCGGCGGCGCGTGCCTCCTCGCGGCGGTGGAAGAGACCGTAGACCGCCGGTCCGGCTCCGCTCAGATCGGCCCTGAACGCACCGGCGGCTCGCAGCTCCTGCGCGAGCGGAGCTCCTCCGGCTGCCTCCGCGAGGTCGTTGGCAGGGAGGTCCGCGAGGTGACGCGGTCGCCGGCAGCGCTCGAGGGCGAGCAGGAGCTGCTCCTTGCGCACGTCGAAGCCCGGCCCGCCGCCCGCCTCGTCGAAACGGGCGTACACGGCCGCGGTCGAGCGCTTGACGGCGGCGCGCGGAGCGGCGACCACGACCCAGAAGTCCTGGGGCAGGGCCAGCGGCCGCAGGCGCTCGCCCGCCCCCTCGGCGAGCTTCGGGCCGGGCTCGAGGAAGAAGGGAAGGTCGGCCCCGATCTCCGCGGCGAGCGCCCGGAGGCGCTCCGGCGCGAGCGGCTCGGAGAGCGCGGCGTTGGCGAGCCGCAGGGCGGCAGCGCCGTCGGCGCTGCCGCCGCCGAGCCCTGCGGCGACGGGGATCTCCTTGCGGATGCGGACCCGCCACGCAAGATCGACCCCGGCCGCGGCCGCCAGGCGCTCGAGGGCGCCGCGCACGATCGTGTCTTCGGCGAAGCCCTCGACGGCGAGCGCGGCGGCCGGCTCGAGGTCGATCCGGTCGCACAGGTCGATGCGCTGAAGGACGGTGGCGACCTCGTGGAGGCCGTCGCTCCGCCGCGGGCCGACTACGAGCGCGAGGTTGATCTTCGCCGCCGCGACGGCGCGCGACGAGCTCACGGGAGGAACTCGGCGAGCCGGAGGAACTCGGCCGGCTCGAGCGCCTCGGCCCGGACGCCGGCCGGTTGGCCCAGGGGGGCGAGCGCGGCGGTCGCCTCCTCCCTGGTCGCTCGGCCGGTGAGCGCGAGCGAGTTGACGAGCGTCTTGCGGCGGTGCGCGAACGCAGCCTGGACGATCTCCCGGAGCCGCACGAGCTCCGGTCCCCAGCGCCGGGTGCGGCGGAAGGCGACGAGCGTCGAGTCGACGTTCGGCGGCGGGCTGAAGCACGTCCGCGCGACGGGGTGCAGGCCGATGCGCTCGGCGGTGAGGCGGACGAGCACCGAGACGGCCCCGTAGCTCTTCGTTCCCACCGGCGCGAAGAAGCGGTCGGCGACCTCTCGCTGGACGAGCACGCACCAGAGACGCACGTCCGGAAGCGACCCGAGGCTCTCGGCGACGAGCGGCGTCGCGATCGCGTAGGGGAGGTTCGCGACGAGCTTGCCCGGCGGCGGCTCGAGCTCGTGAAGCGGAAGCTGGAGCGCGTCGCCGAAGACGAGCTCGACGTTCCGGCGACCCTGGACACGGTCCCGAAGGTGCGGCTCGAGCGAGCGGTCGAGCTCGACCGCGTGCACCAGCCGGACGCGGTCGGCGAGGTAGGCGGTGAGGACGCCGAGGCCGGCGCCTACCTCGAGGACGACGTCGTCAGGATCGAGCCCGGCAAGCCGGCCGGCGACGGCGAGGATGTTCTCGTCGACCAGGAAGTGCTGGCCGAGCTCGCGGTTGGGCGTGACGGGGACCTTCACCGGAGGCGGTTCACGGGAGGCCGAAGAGTCGGACGGCATTGGCCTCGATCCGCTCGCCCAGGGCACGGGGCTCCTCGCCCCGGACTTCGGCGAGAGCGGCGATGGTGTGACGAACGTTCGCCGGCTCGTTCCGCCCCCCACGGACGGGCTGCGGCGCAAGGTACGGGCTGTCGGTCTCGGCGAGGAGGCGCTCGCCTGGGACGCGCGAGGCCGCCCAGCGAAGCTCCGCCGCCTTCGGATAGGTGACGTTGCCCGCGAACGAGACGAACCAGCCGCGCTCGAGAGCCGGCCCGAGGAGCGCGGGCGACGAGAAGCAGTGGAGGACGACGGGAACCTCCTCGGGGAGCTCCTCGAGCGCTTCGACCGTGTCCTCGTCGGCCGCGCGCGTGTGGACGACGAGCGGCTTGCCCAGCTCCGCCGCGAGCGCGCGCTGCGCGCGGAAGACTCGCGCCTGACGGTCGCGCGGCGCGAGGTCGCGATAGTAGTCGAGGCCCGTCTCCCCGACGGCGACCGCCCTCGGATGCGCGAGCAGCTCCCGGAGCTCGTCGAGGTCTGCGTCTCCGACGCGGCCCGCCTCGTGGGGATGGAGGCCGAGCGCCGCGAAGACCCCGTCCTCGCGCTCGCACAGCGCGAGCGTGCCCCGGCCGGAGGCGACGGTCGTGCCCACGCTGACGATCCTCGCCACACCGGCCTCGCGCGCGCGCGCGACCGCGGCGTCCGCATCCGGGAGCGCGTCGAGATGGGCGTGGGTGTCGATCACCCGCGCCCGTCCGCGTCGGCGTGGGCGTTCGCGACGCCGGAAGCGAGCGGGCTCACGCCGCCGCTGTCGGTGCGTCCACGCGCGGGAAGAGCGGCGGCGCCGCCTCGATGCCGTCCGCCTCCACCGCGCGACCGGCCGAGACGTCCTCCCACGGCGCGCTGTCGGGCTGCCCTAGCGCCTCGAGGATGCGTACCGACGTGTCGGGGACGTACGCGGCGAGGGCGACAGCGACCGCCCGCAGCCCGTCGGCCAGCTCGTAGAGCACGCCGTCGAGCTCACCCGCTCGCGATCCGTCTCGCGCGAGCTCCCAGGGCGCGCTCTGCTCGACGTGGCGGTTCAACGTGCGGACGAGGTCCCAGACCAGCTCCAGCGCGCCGGTCAGATCGAACTCGTCCAGGCGACTGGCCGCCTCGGTCTGGACGGCGCCGACGGCTGCCTGGAGCTCCTTGGAGACCGGTGCCGCACGCAGCCGACCGTCCCGGTAGCGCGCCACCATCGCCGTCGTCCGAGAGAGGAGGTTCCCGAGGTCGTTGCCGAGCTCGCGCTCGTACCGCTCGTGGAGCCCGTCGACTGAAATGTTCCCGTCCTGTCCGAACGTCGCCACGCGGAAGAGGTAGAAGCGCAGGGCGTCCACGCCGTAGACGTCGATCAGGTCGAGCGGGTCGATCACGTTCCCGAGGGACTTCGACATCTTCCGCTCGTCCATGAGCAGGTAGCCGTGGACGAAGAGCTGCTTCGGCACGTCGAGACCGGCGGCGAGGAGGAGCGCCGGCCAGATGACGCAGTGGAACTTGAGGATGTCCTTCGCGAGGAGGTGCCGTACGTCGGGCCAGAGACGCGGCCGCAGGTCCTCGTCCGGCCTCGCGAACGCCAGGGCGCTCCAGTAGTTGACGAGGGCGTCGATCCAGACGTAGACGATCTGGCCGGGATCCCACGGGACGGGGACGCCCCAGTGCTGGCCGGCGCGGCTGACGCTGATGTCCTCCAGGCCGCGCTCGATGAAGCTGCGCGCCTCGTTGGAGCGGAACCGCGGCAGCACGAAGTCGGGCCGCTCCTCGTAGAGGCGGAGCAGGGGGTCGCGATAGGCAGAGAGCCGGAAGAAGTAGTTCTTCTCCTCCACGTGCTCGGGCGGGATCCCGTGCTGGGGGCAGAGGCCGTCCACCAACTCGTCCTCGCCGTAGAAGGCTTCGCAGCGCGTGCAGTAGAGCCCGGCGTACACGCCCTCGTAGATCTCGCCGCGCTCGCGGATCCGCTCCAGGAACTCCTGGACCCGTTCCCCGTGGCGTGGGTCCGTCGTCCTCACGAAGAAGTCGTTGGAGGCGTTCACGCGCGAGGTCATGTCCTCGAACGCGGCCGCGTTGCGGTCGACGAACTCCTGCAGGCCCAGACCGGCCTCCGCGGCGACCCGCGGGATGTTCGAGCCGTGCTCGTCCGTCCCCGTCAGGAAGAACGTGTTCTCGCCCCGCTGTCGCCGGTGCCGCGCCAGGATGTCCGCGGCGATCGTCGTGTACGCGTGGCCGATGTGCGGCGATGCGTTCACGTAGTAGATCGGCGTGGTCACGTAGAAGCTCATGCGAGCGCATGATACGGAGGGTTTTTCGGCCCCACTGGGCGGTTTCAACGCAACGCGGCCGGGAACTCAGGAGGAACCACTGCATGCGCTCAACGGGCCGCGAGCGGCCCACGCCTTCGAGGACGAGAGGAACGGTGACTGGAGATCCGATGGGATCGGCGACACGTAACCAGCGCGTGGGCAAGACGACGACGGGAATCATCCGCCACCTGGACGAGCTCGGCCGGATCGTGATCCCGATCGAGATCCGGAAGCGGTTCGGGCTCACCGAGCGCGATCCACTCGAGATCTCCGTGCGGGACCAGACGATTCTCCTGAGCAGGCCCCGGTCGACCTGCGTCTTCTGCGGCGCCTCGCGCGGCGTCGAAGAGCACCGCGGGCGAGGCGTGTGTCGGACCTGCATCGTCGAGCTGACGGCCTCGTATCGCTAGGGCGACCGCACCCGCACCAAGCAGCGTGGCGGCCAGGGCGAGGTAGCGGGCGAGCGCCCCGAGGGTGCCGGGCGACGCCGGCTCCTTCGCCTGCTCGGGCGGCGACACGTGCGCCGAGAGCGTCTCGAGCGCTTGAGGCTCGAGGATGCGTACGGGCTTGCCGGTCGCCGGCGGCCCGGAATCCGCCCGCCGCGCTGAGTCGGGTCGCGCGGACGCCTCGTCGGCCGGCGAGACGACGCTCGAAGTCGCGATCGACGCCGGTCTCGGCGAGACCGCGCGGCGGGGCGCGAGCGCCGGCCGTCCCGGCGCCTCGGCGGCACGGCGCTCTTCGGCGGCGACGGAGGCGACCGGCGGCTCGTCGGTTTCCGCATCCGCAACAGGCTGCGACTCGGTCGGAGCCGCCGGCTCGGGCCCGGGAGGCGGCGGCGCCTGCCGTTCCTCCGGCTGCGGCTCCGACCGCTCCGGCGCCGGCGGCGGCGGGGCGGGAGCGGGCAGGAGCCTCAGCGGGTCGACGTACCCGTTCGGATCGACCGTCCGCCGAACGCCGAGGTGGACGTAGGCCTGAGCATGCTCGGGCGTGCCGCTCGGCCCGACCGTCCCGACGACGGCCCCCTCGTCGACCGGGACATCGCGGGCCACCGCGATTGTCCCGAGATGGAGGAGCGTGACGGAGTAGCCGTCCGGCGTCTCCACGGTGACCGTCCGGCCGCCGCCGGGAACGGTGCCCGCGAAGGTGGTCGTGCCCGAGGCCGGCGAGCGGACGTCCGTTTCCGCCGCCGCAGCGACGTCGATGCCTCGATGCTGCCCGGCTGCGTACGGGTCGTCGCCGAGCGCGAAGGGTCGTAGCACCGGCCCGTCCACGGGCCAGGTCCAGGCGAGTGCGGGCGGCGCGCCGGCCTGGAACGCGATCAGGACCGGAAGCAGGGCGATCAGAAATCTCATT